>JAPUIM010000024.1 GCA_027297025.1 Bacteroidota bacterium
TTACCGAATTTTGTGATGTGGATAGCCTGTTACTGGTAGCTGATTCCGGATTTCAGAGTTATATGTGGAGTACTGGGGAGGCCAATGATTCGATATTCGCTAAAACTGGGGGGAATTTTTCAGTGACTGTAACCAACCAAATCGGATGTTCAGGCACTTCACAGATTAGTTTGGCCACTTTGCCCACTCCAACCGTGTCAGTAAGCGCTGTTCAGACCACTATTCAGCGGGGTGAGAGTGTAATGCTTACCGCGATGGGAGCCATAAACTATTCCTGGAGTCCAGCCCTTAGTTTGGATGATGCCTCCAGCGCAAGCCCAACTGCCACTCCCGATACCACCACCACTTATACTGTAACCGGAGTCAATACTGATTCTTGCAGTGCATCAGCTATCATTACTATAACCGTTGAGGACCTGGTCACCGAAAATGATATCCAGGCCAAAAGGCTGTTCACTCCCAACGGCGATGGCATTAATGACTTTTGGGTTATTGACAATATTGAAAAATTTTCCGATTGTATGGTGATTGTTTTTAACCGCCAAGGAAAGACAATTTTGGAAACTCAATCTTATGCCAACGACTGGGACGGAACTTTGAATGGAAAGGAGTTGAGCCAAGGGGTTTATTATTATGTGATCCGTTGCGATGGCGATGAAAATCTCAAAACCGGGAGCATTACTATAATCCGTTGATTTCCTCATATTTTTAAAATATTCGGTTCCAACTATTTGTGCTTGAGGACCGTCTAATTTTTTGGTAGTTAGTTCTTGAATTTTTTTCATAATTTATTAAACTATTCAAGGTTACCTTTGGCCTTTGAAAAAGATAAATCCATACATCATTGAGCGGATTTTAATGAGAAACCAGCTTGTCATAATCCTATTATTCTTTTTTTTGATTCCCATTACCTCTTTTGCTCAGGAAAGCAATTGTTCCGATGGTATCGACAATGATGGTGATGGATTCATTGATTGTTATGATGATAATTGTTTGGGAACCGCTGAATGCCAGGGATTCTTTATTGTACCTGATTCTGTGTGCAGTATTTCTCCTCCCACATTAAATTATGAAATGAAAGACGTGGCGGGATCTTCCAATAGAAATGTTACTACTCAAGCCAGGATTGTAGTGGGAGATGTAGATAATGATGGGATACCGGATATTGTTACCCCTCATCAGTGGGACTCGGAGATAAGAGTGTTATGGGGTGGAGGGGCCAGCCCAGGCGCCACTAAATATTCCATATCTACTTCCCCCAGTGGTACAGAGAAATTCCGTCCGGAACTTGAGATTGCCATTGCCGAAATAAACGGAGACAATTGCACTGAAATTTTTTCTTTTGAAAGAAAGAACTCCGGTGGAAACAAATTTTTTGGAAATTATTATTTGGCTTCCTATAACTGTGATCTCAGCAGCAATCTTTATAGGGTATTGATCGGCAGTAAAAGACCGGGTATTATTGGGTTAGCTGATTTTGATGGAGATGGATTGACTGAAGTATACTACAAAAATGAGATCCGTGCGGCAGAAGACGGGACTGTTTTGGTTTCCGGAACCGGTAACTGGGAGAATGATTTCAATTCGGGACCGGTGGCCATAGATATTTTGCCCGACAATCCCGGTTTGGAACTGGTAGTGGGAAAATTTATCTATGGAGTTAGCTTGCCTTCCAGGACGGCCAATTCAGGGAGTATAACCAAGCTGAAACGCATGCCTCTTTATAAAATAAAGGATATGGGACCCACCAATTACAGTACCACCAGTGTGGCCGATTTTGATCTGGATGGAAATCTGGATGTGCTGGCTACCGGAGCTACCGGAAATAAGGATGGTCCTACCGCCGTTTTTTATTGGAATGTTGCCAATAATACAGTATCAACCTGGGAAACTCCTGACAACTGGCTGTGGGGAACCGGTAGGATCAATATTGCCGACAATGATAATGATGGGCTGATGAATGCTAATTTTGCCTCCGGCAATAAACTTTATTCATTGGAATTAGATGGCAGCGGGCAACTTCAACTGTCTTGGCAAAAAGGTATCACCGACAGCAAATCAGGAATTATCGGGGTAACCTCCTTTGACTTTGACAACGACCAGATTATGGAGGTGGTCTACCGGGATGCAGGCCTACTGACCATAGCTAGTGGAATTGATGGCACTACTTTAAAATCCTTGATCTGCCAGTCCCATACCTTAAATGAAAATCCTATCATAGCCGATGTAAATGGGGATGGCAATACTAATATCTGTGTGCCTTGCAATTTTTCCGATAACCCCAGTGCATTTAAAATAAATGACGGTTTACAACAACAAGGCAACGGAAATGTAAGGGTGTATGAGGCTTCGGCGGGCCAGACTTGGGTGCCTACCAGGAAAGTGTGGAACCAACACGGATATCACATTACCAACGTAAACGATGATATTACAATTCCCAGAACCCAGCAAAGTTTAACCACGGTTTTTTCCGGTACCGATTGTTCTTCAACCACGATCCAACCTTTGAATGGTTTTATAAATCAAACCCCGACCTTAAATACCAATGGCTGTCCTACCTTGCCGGCTGCCGACTTGAATTTCCTAACTTCAGGCAGTAGTTCTGCCATTACCATTATTGCACCAGTCTGCCCCCAGACCGATTTCTTAGTCTCTTTCAAGGTGCAAAATATCGGTGATGTTTCCATTTCCAGCAATTTACCGGTAACATTTTACAAAGGCGACCCCACCCAGGCCGGGGCTGTGAAGTTAAAGACCGAGACCTTTATTGTCACCAACCTGGCGCCTGGAGATTCTATTATTGTGGACAGTTTATCGGTTACTGCCGACGGCACTTTTTTTGAACTCTTTGTAGTACTAGACGACGATGGCACCACTCCCGTGCCCATTACTTTGCCAACTAATCCCAGTGCTCAAGAATGTGATTTCACCAATAATATTGAATCGTCATTGGTAAATCCACAACCGTTTACCTTAGGCCTGGAGAAAATACAAGACAATATAATATGTGATGCTAGCTTTCCAAATACCGGAGCTGCCAGAGCGTTTGCCCTTCAAGGGGGCTCAGAAATTACTGCGGGATTTACTTTTAATTGGTTTAACGGCACTACCGTAACCGCCACTCCGGACTATGTAGGACACACCTATTCGGGAATTGCAGATGGTACATATACTGTATTTGCTGTTAAAGATGGCATAGGGTGCACCTCAGA
>JAPUIM010000240.1 GCA_027297025.1 Bacteroidota bacterium
TAAATTCCCACGAAAAAAAATACTATCACTCCAATTAGCTGATGTTTAGTAGACAAATTTTCAGCCTTGGTACCACTTTTAATAGGATTAAACACGATTAGAAAAACTACAATCAACATCACAACTGCAAGAATGCGGTTAAATACTTTGCCATCTATTTCTATGGCAATATAGGCTCCCACAATTGCGCCGAAGAATGCTGTTATCGATAGCCATAAGCTGTATGGGTAAGCAGAAATACCTTTGCTTCTAAAACCCATGACTGCAAATGAATTTTGGGCGAACAAGGCAATGCGATTTGTTCCGTTAGCCACCGCCGGTGGTAATCCCATGAAGATGAGCAGTGGCATGGTTAACAAGGAACCTCCTCCTGCCACTGTATTAATAAAGCCGGCAATGAAACCTGCTAATATAAGGAGAGCGCTTTGGTAGATGTCCAAATCGGGCTATTTATTTTTTGACTCTTGTCTGTTCTTTGTATAGCTGAGCCAATTGATTAGAAATAAGACAACAGTAACAGCAGAAAGTCCCCAAAGAGTATTGTCAACACGGGTAAATTTAAAGTATTCGAAAGCTGTTAATGACCATGCCATCACTACGACAATGGCAGAAAGTATAAATCCAATTACAGCCGCTTTTTTTCTCATTGTTTACCTAAGTTTGAACCTTTTCATATACCAGGTAAAAAATCCAGGAAAATATCTTTTTACGTAAACACCGGAAAGTTCACTACCCCCCAGATAAATTTCTTCTTTTTCCCGTTTTATGGCTTTTACAATTTTTCTAGCACAAACTTCAGCTGGCATACCATTTACCTGGCCTTTTGTCAATTTATCGTACTTTGATCCGTCAGCAGTCAAGGCATTCAAAGAGACATTTGTATCTATATAACCAGGGCATATCAATGTTATTTTAATATTATCCCTCCAATGTTCAATTCTAAGGGCATCAAAAAAACCGTGTAGGGCATGCTTAGAGGCGCAATATCCAGACCCCATTGAAACACCAAATTTTCCAAGAATACTGGACATAGTAACAATATGCCCGCTTTTATTTTCGATCATGCCTGGCAGTAAATTTTTTGTAAGGGCCACGGCGCTAAAATAATTCACTTCCATGATCTGCCTGTCTACCTCCATCAGGGTTTCCTTGGCAAGGCTCCTCTGACTAACTCCCCCGTTATTGATGAGAATGTCGATTCTTCCGTAATAATTAATTGCAGCTTCTGACATTAATTTAAGGGAATCTGGTTGGGATAGATCAAGGGGTAAAATATGAATGTTTTTTTGTGACTCGGAAGGACATGAATTCTTCACCCTTCCCAATTCTCTTTTTCTCCGTGCTGAAATTATCAGATTTGCTTTTTCTTTTGAAAGTTGATAAACCAAAGCTTCACCAATACCGGATGAAGCGCCGGTAATCCATACAATTTTGTTTTGAAGTTTAGTCAAATCGTAGATATTAGTTAAATGTTATCTGGATCCTAATATAGCCATTCTCTTAGAAGAAATAAATTCATGCATGGCGAATTTAAAATTCCAAAAGGAATTACTCATTGATTAAGGTATTGATAAACAGCTTTTGTAATCTGAATATCCTGTACCGCCACACCTGTTAAGTCGGCTATTGAAGTTTGGTCATCATTCGTCCTTTGTAGTCTACGATCCTGAATAACTTCACCCAATTCTTTAACTTGTTTTAGAGATATCACTTTTTTCTTCAAAGCATGATGGATCTCTCCTCTTACATTACACTGGGAAATACTATCTGTAACGATTAAGTCGGCTTTTGCAAATAATCCTGCTTGGATCTCTTGTTTATCCTCAGTATCCGATCCTACAGCTGTAATGTGAGTTCCTGGGAAAATATGGTCGGATCGTATCAGGGGAGAGAGTACAGGGGTGGTGGTAATGATAAGATTGCATTGCTGGCAAAGTTCTTCAATATTCATTGCGGCTTCTACGTGATATCCTTTGGTCATCAATTCTGTTTTATAAATGCCGACATGATTGTTATCACGTCCCCACACAATTACTTCTTTGCACGGTGTGATATCTTTAAGATAAAGAAGTTGAAGGCGTGCCTGTACTCCTGTGCCTACTATTCCTATTTTTTTGATTTTCGTAGGAGCGAGATATTTTGCCACAATTGCACCAGCAACTGCGGTTCGTATATCTGTTAGAAGTCCCTGATCCAGCATTACAGCCAGCGGCTCACCTGTTCTTTGACTGAACAAGATCATCAGACCGTTATTTGAAGGCAGATTGACCTTTGGGTTTTCATAAAAACCTGAAGCGATTTTCACGACATAATAATCATCGTTTTTGATATAGCCATACTTTATATGGACATCACCCGGCGGCCTTTTGAAAAGAAGTTCACCAACAGGAGGCACTACTGTGTTCCCTAAGGAATATTCAATAAATCCTTTTTCTATTTCTCTTAAAAGATTGATTTCAGGAAGTACTTCTTCGATCTCTTTAAGTTTATAGACTTTGGTCATGAGTCAAATATGCACTTAGATTATAAATATACTAAGGAAATGATTGGGAATATTGACAGGGTTGTATTTGTCACTGAGCAATTAAGATATTAAGTCATTA
>JAPUIM010000241.1 GCA_027297025.1 Bacteroidota bacterium
TTGCTCCAGACTTGACCAGTGAAATCTATCACCATTAATACAAGTAGATTAGTTCTTGTTCCAAACAAGACAGCAGGATCAGGGTAATTCGTTTTCTCAGGCAAGATTGACTCTTCTGTTATTGAAATTGAACTGTAAGATCTTTCTCAGTGGCTTCAAAACACTAGTATAGACATGTGGTTTAAGCTGATTCATTTTCCAGGCCTGCCGATCTTCAGCGTAAGCCTTTAGGCGGTTGTGCAATGAAGCATTGCTTTGTCCTCCAACCCTCATCCTAATGAGCACCTCAGGTAAATAATGTATTTTAATCTTGTATTTATGTATAAGCCTAAGCAATAATTCATAATCCGCTGCACATTCCAGCTGAGTATTGAAATAACCAAATTTATCATAAACACTTTTACGTGCATAAAAAGTTGGGTGAGGTGGCATCCAACCATATAAGAATAAACCCTCTCTATAGTTTCCGGCTTTCCAATACCTTATGATCTGATCGGTATTTCCTTTGTTTACATACACCAGATCTCCATACACTGCATGTAAGTTGTGGTCCTCAAAAGTATGCGCAATCTTTGAAATCACATGGGAGTCAGCAAAAATATCATCAGAGTGCAAAAGACCAATTACTTCACCAGTTGCCAATTTGAAACCCTTATTTAGTGCATGGTACATGCCTTGGTCCTTTTCGCTGACAAATCTTTCGACCTTATTTTGATATGATTTAATGATCTCGGTGGTTTGATCAGTTGAATTACCATCAATGATGATGTATTCAATGTTTTCATAATCCTGATTTATCACCGAATCTATGCAATCGGAAATGGTCCTTTCACTATTATAAACAACCGTAACTACCGAAACCTTCATCATTCTACCTATTACAAACGCATTATTAATATAGGGTATTGGTACAACGCAAATGTACTTAAATGTTTAAATATGATATTTGGTTATTCCACTGATTATTTCCTGTTTTATTGGCGAAACTTATAGTCTTCTAATCTTGCTAAAGCATGTATGTCATTCCCATTTAATGCAATAAGTTCACAACTGATTGACCTATCGAAGTACATATTAATGATAACAATATATTCAGATAGTTACCTTCCTGGAAAAATCAGTTGAATATTCCTGATAAACTTTCTGTATCCCTTCTTCCAAGCCAATTTTGTGCTCCCACCCAAGTTCATGGATTTTACTTACGTCCATAAGTTTTCTAGGAGTACCGTCCGGTTTGTTGTGGTCAAATTTTAGGTGGCCTTGGAATCCAACGATCTTTTGAATCAATCGCGCCAAATGTTTTATTGAAATATCTTTTCCAGAACCAACATTTACCAAATCGGGTTGGTCATATTTTTCCATTAAAAACAAACTAGCCTCAGCCAAATCATCGACATGTAAAAATTCCCTTTGAGGATTGCCGGTTCCCCATACAACTACCTCTGGTTGATCATTAATTTTCGCCTCATGAAATTTTCTCAGGAGTGCAGGTAAAACATGGGAGTTATTCAGATCATAATTATCGTTTGGTCCGTATAAATTGGTCGGCATGATGGAGATGAAATTGCATCCAAACTGGGCATTATAAGCTTCACACATCTTAATGCCTGCAATTTTAGCTATTGCGTAGGATTCATTGGTTGGTTCAAGTTTGCCCGACAATAGATATTCTTCTTTAATAGGTTGGGGAGCCATTTTTGGATAAATGCAGGAGCTGGCAAAAAACAGTAATTTCTTAACCCTGGAAATGTAACTTTGATGAATGATATTAGATTGAATTTGAAGGTTGTCATAAAGGAACTGGGCTCTAAAAGTATTGTTAGCCTGAATGCCTCCAACCTTTGCTGCACTTAAAAATACATATTGGGGCTTTTCCTGGATAAAGAAATCATCCACTTGACTTTGATCTCTGAGGTCTAATTCCTTAGAAGTTCTGAGTATGAAGTTCGTGAACCCAACTGATTTCAATTTGCGAAGTAGCGCAGAACCGACCATTCCTGTGTGTCCAGCAATATAAATCTTATCATTGGGTCCCACTATTCGTGATAATTAATAATCTTATGCCCTTGCTGCACTAATAATTGGTCCTTTCTGAATAAGTCCAGATCCGAATGAACCATATCCTTGATCAATGCCTGAAGATCGTAGGTGATTTCCCAACCTAAAGATTGTTTAGCCTTGGTAGAATCCCCTATCAACATATCCACCTCCGTTGGTCGGTAATAGTTGGCATCTATTTTGACCACGATAGCTCCTGGTTTTACCGTAAACTCGGAATTATTGGAGTTTTTAACAACCCCTACTTCATCCGATCCAGTTCCTTGAAATTCCAATTCAATTCCTAATTCATTAAAAGTCCGGGTTAGAAAATCTCGTACTGTAGTTGAAATACCGGTGGCGATAACCAAATCTTCCGGTACAGCTTGCTGCAACATCAACCACATCGCTTGCACATAATCCCGGGCATGACCCCAATCCCTTTTAGCATCCAGATTACCCATATAAACAGATTTTTGAATACCCAATGCAATTCGGGCGGCTGCCATGGTAATTTTCCTTGTAACAAATGTTTCTCCCCGGATAGGTGATTCGTGATTAAAAAGAATCCCATTCACAGCATACAAGTCATAGGCTTCCCGATAATTGATGGTTATCCAATATGCGTATAGTTTAGCCACCGCATATGGAGACCTGGGATAAAATGGAGTCTTTTCTGTCTGTGGTACTTCTTGAGCTAATCCATATAATTCTGAAGTTGATGCCTGGTAGAATCTGGTTTTTTTAATTAAATCCAGTAATCGAATAGCTTCCAAGATTCTAAGGGTTCCTAATCCATCCACATTAGCTGTATATTCAGGAGTGTCAAAGCTGACCTTCACATGAGACATCGCTCCCAGGTTATAGATCTCGGTCGGTTGAACTTCTTGTATAATTCTGATGATATTAGTAGAATCAGATAGATCACCATAGTGAAGTTTAAAATTCAGGTTTTGTTCATGAGGATCCTGATACAGGTGATCAATCCGTTGAGTGTTAAACATGGAGGAACGTCGTTTGATCCCATGTACCTTGTATCCCTTTTGTAAAAGAAGTTCCGCCAAATATGCCCCGTCCTGACCGGTTATTCCGGTTATCAATGCCACCTTCGCTTTACTCATTGAACTGAATTTTTCTGATTTTCAAAATTTCACAAAGATACATTTATCATGTGAAAGCCTCTCAATTTACCAATATATATCAACTTGGCAGCTAGCCAAAATTCTTTTCTTTGGTAGTCCTATAGTATTGAAAAACCAATAGGGAATTGAAGAAGCCATAAAAAATGGTTCCTTTTTGACCATTCAACAACGAAACCGTTAAACAGCTTAGAGTAAACAAAATAAGAAAGATGACGTATAAATGATGTTTCTTCCTTACTGCTACAATTAGTGGAATAACCAAGACCAATCCAAACAAAAACATTCCAATCAAACCAAAATTTACTCCAGTCTGTAAAAAATCGTTGTGAGAATTAAGGTAGGGATTGTTGATTCCCATATTGTAATTGAGGTAACACTGATTTAAATAGATTTTATCATCTCCAGTGCCCACACCAAACAACAAATTGTCTATTATTATTTCAATACTGCATCTCCAATTGACCACGCGCATATTGACAGCATTGGTAATCTCAGTTTCCCCGCCTATAGAGGGGTCGATAGTAGTTAGTGCCTCGGTTATTCTGATTTTTGTGACTGGAGAAAGATAAACAGCCGATATCAAGAAAGCATTTAATGTCACGAAAGTAATGATCAAAGTCTTATACATCTTCCTGGAAGAAAAACTATAAAATATGTAGAAATAAAATGACAAAATAAACGCGATTATAACTCCTCTGGTAGAAAGTTGGATGATAAAAAGGATGAAAAAAAATATCAAAGCGATGGCCCAAGACTTGTTGTAATTTGTCCAGCTTTTCCAATTGAACAATAAAAAAGTGAATACTATTAAAGCTGAAAAGCCTAGATAAAGAGAAAAATAAGCGGGAGGCAGGTCAATAAAGGAACAAAACTCACTGTACGATAAGTAATCCCAATTAAGATCAGACGAATCCATGATACCATTAAATGTATATTGATTCCAATTCTTGGAACGACCGAAACTATCTCTAAAAAAAAACAATCTATAGAAAGCATAACCCATGGAAACAAGAATAGCCATCAGGCAGGAAAATACAAATCCTTTTAAAACGGTAATATATTTTCGCCGATCAATTCTTGGTCCAAATCCCAATAAAACTGGAAAAATCAAAATAGCCAACTTAGCCTCCAGCCGGGCCATACCCTTAGTAATATCAGAGGTATAGAGCATCCCAATAAGACATAAAAAATACAAACTCACAAACAGTAGTAGATGGAGCCTCATCCATTTTTCCATCTTGAAGTAATCCCAGCATAGACCTAATACCCAGGAGATCATCAAGCACCCATATACCACATTGTTGGCGGCATTGGCAAAGGGTAGGGTCAATGCCATAAACAAAAGGCTGAAATAGAATAAATCATTGCCAAACCGGCGGATATCAATAGTTACAGGCATATGGGTTGTCCAAGGTTTAATTTAGGTGAAATACAAATTTCCTTATCAAATTAAATACCAAATTTTTTCGAAAGACAAATTTTTGGTAAAGAGAATGGTTGCTCTTTTCACTGGTAATTGTAGCATTAAGATGATGGCGTCGAAATAAGATCAACTTATCCTCAATAAAAATAGATTTGAAAAAGAGTTCAGTGACCAAGCCAAGCCAAATATCATGCATTGGCAATTGGGGGGGGAAAGGAAGTGCTTTTTTCAGCACTTGCCGATGGAAGGCCATGCAACAACCTAAATAGGAATTTTGAAAAAAGTTTTTAAACAAGCCCTTCCCCGATTTTCGTAAAGCATAAAATGATGGATTAGTTATGTTTAGGTCATTATCCACTACGCTACAATCACTTACCACCACGTCGTAATCTGACAGATAACTTTTGAAGGTTTTAATTTTTCTTTCATTCCAGATATCATCCTGATCCGCAAGAAAAATATATTGATTGGATGCCTTGCTAAGTGCATTTTCAAAATTATAGACCGGTCCTAGTCTATTTTTATTTTGATGAATTTTTATCCTGGGATCCTTAAAATCTTCTAAAATTTCCAAAGTATTATCGGTAGATCCATCATCGGTAATTATGATTTCATCACCTTGGGAGAGTTGCCCCAAAATAGAACTTATCTGATCTCTAATGTATTTCTCACCATTAAAGGTTGCTATACAAACGGATATTTCAGTCATCTTTAGCCAGCACGTTCAAGGAAATTAGACTTAACAACACCATTGACATTCCAATGGGATTGTTGACATAAGGATTTGTGACGGATTGAGCAAATACAAAAATAGATGATAGGAAAAATGGCTTTGCCAAATATCCATTATCTTTTCTAACCGCACGGTTGTAAAGATCAAGCATTAAAATGAATAAAAAAGCATAAAAAAACAGCCCAATTACGCCTTGCTTATGAAAAATTTCCAGATAAGATATTTCCATATGTACCGGTCTGACCGGTACTCCCTTACCAAAACCATGGCCCCAAATAATCGAATAAGTGTCAATTTCCCTTATAACTTGTTCGGTTTGTGCAACACGAAAATAGCTGGAAAGCTCCTTGGGGCCGATTTTCTGAAGAGAAAAATATACCAATACTGATGCAAGTAGTATCCCAGAGAAACCTACCACAAGAATGGTTTTTGAACTTTCAACTTTAGTTAAGATGTAATAAGCGGAGTAGGTCAATAACAGAGCCACAATGAATCCCCTGGTGAATGTAAGCAGCAAAGAAATAAAGATTAAGAGGGCAAGAATTTTGGACCATGCCTTTTTCTCATTAAAAAAAACGATGAATCCAATTCCCAAATAAAGGAATCCCTTGTAAAAAAAGGCAATTTGTCCCCGGAAAAAAAATTCTTCCGGCTGCGACATGGTCCTATAAAGGCTTAAGAAATCCACCAAACGCAAATTGATGGCTGCAAAAACAGCTAAGTAGGCTAAAGCCATTGCCACCGCGGAGAATTTAAGAAGTTTTAAAACCAGCTCTATGTGCCTAATTTTAGTGATCACTACATAGAAAAAAAATATGATATAGAAATACATCAGTGGTTTTATATCTAGAAATATCAGATAGGGATTCGCTTGGTTAAAAAATCCGATACCAACTGCCAATAAAACCAACACTGTGAAAAGTAGGGGGAGTTCAATAATAAATTTGTCAACCTTCTTTCTTCCTAAAAATGCCAGAAAAGCAAACGGCATTATGAAAAAAAACAGGTACATCCGAAGGCTCAGTGGACCAAACACTATATTTCTCCCTCCTCCACCCATAAATAACTCCAGTAGTATTATTGGAAACATTATGTAAATCAAGCTTCTAACAATCACCATAATGCTGCCTCAGAAATAGCGGAGGTAGGTTTTTATGAACACCATAGACTTGAATCGTAAAGTCAGTTTCAAACCTCTCATCAAACTAATTAATGGGAGAATTAATCGATCTGAATAGTTTTCTATTGAATTTTTAGCTCCCTCGCAATAATAGGCATATCTTTTCTCCATATCCTCAATGTCGGTCAAATCAAGATCTGAAAATCCATGTTGGCATACTAAATCAACCACTGCAAAGTTGCGATAATGTTTTTTAAATCGTTGCAAAAATTGGAAATCACTGAAATCCAGTTTCACATCCTCCTTATATCCTCCCACTTCACCAAAAGCAATACGATCTACCATGATGCCGCTATTTACTGGAACGATGCTATTTAGGTCATAAATACCGGGTGTTATTACTTTTAAGTGAAACCCCCTTTTTAGAAAATATCTTGACGGTGAAAATATTAAACGCTGAGTCATAAGGGTAGGAGCAAATAATTTGATCTTAGGAGATTTACGGATGGCCTCCAGGTATTTATCAAACACATTTTCCGGGAATTCAGTATCCTGATCTAAAAGTAGCATCCACTTCTTACCCAATTCTTCAGCCCGTTTGAACCCTGTGTTATAGGCCTTACTTACACCTGGATTATTGGCATCAGAGATATAAAATACACGGAAATTTTTTAATTGAAATTCTTCAGAGTGAAATTGTTTATTGGGGCTGTTATCATATACTATAAGATCAAGCCTCTGTTTATTCTTTTTTAATGCCCTATTCAAACTCTGGAAGGTTTTGGAATGATCCAATTCCATATTGTATATAACAACAATGGCGATAAGATCTTCCTGAAAATTCTCCGTCAAAACTCCAGACATTGATTTTTTTTAAATGGATGCAAAAATAGCAGGGCTTGTCCTTAAAAGAAAGGATCAAACCCATTGATTCAATAATCACTTTTTATAAACAACACAAAGTATTATATATTGGCAGTTCTTATTTTGGATCAACCTTATGGGTACAGCACCAATAGTGATTATAGGAATGCACCGATCCGGGACTACAATCCTGACCCGCATGCTGGAGGATAGTGGAGTTTATTTTGGGAATATTAAAGACACTAATTCGGAATCCTTTTTCTTCCAAAGACTTAATAATTGGATAATGAGACAATCAGGCACTAATTGGGATTCTGCCGAAATGGAAAAGAACTTTGATTCGGAAAAAGAAATTGAAATTATGAAGGTACTTGCAGGGCAGCTTAGAAACATCAGAAGGATTGAGTTCTTAGGTTGGGCCAATTTGTTTAAGTATTCAGATATTAGGGAGATTGATTTTAACTGGGGCTGGAAAGATCCTCGTAATACCTTCACTTTCAGCTTTTGGAATCATTT
>JAPUIM010000242.1 GCA_027297025.1 Bacteroidota bacterium
TTTCTGTTTATTATCGAATTCCCTAAGTCCTAACCAATCCTTTAATTCCTCATAACTCTGGTCTTTAGTCAGTTCCAGCGCTTTGATCAACAAAAAGGTTTTCTTGTTGGAAATGATATCTCCCCCTACCTGTTTGCCGAATTTTCCTTGATCGCCAAAAATATCCAACAGATCGTCTTTAAGTTGAAAGCCTATTCCCAATTTTATGCCAAAGTCTTTCAATTTTTTTTTTAGTATCTCTTTTTACATCGGCCAGGATACCTCCCAATTCCATACAAAAACCCAATAAGGTAGCTGTTTTTAAACTGATCATTTCCAGGTAGTCTGATTCACTCACTTCATCATTGTCCTCAAACATCATGTCGATCTGTTGACCCTCACATACCTGTATGGCGCATTGATTAAACACCTCCAATACCGGTTTCAGATGCCTATCTTCAAGATCTAACAATAGGTTGTATACCTGTATGACCATTACATCACCAGATAAAATAGCTACATTCTTGTTCCATTTTTGATGTACTGTATCCTTTCCCCTACGCAAAGGGGCCTCATCCATGATATCATCGTGCATCAAAGTGAAGTTGTGGAAAAACTCAACAGCCACTGCCGGTTTCACTGCAGGTTCATATTGCTCTTTGAATAATGAGTAGCTGAGTAATGTAAGCAAAGGCCGCAACCTTTTCCCCCCCAGGTTCATTATATAACGGATAGGATCATACAGCTGTGCGGGCTGTTGGCCCAATTGCAGATGATTAATAGCGGATTCTATTGATGCTAATAATTGCGGGATAGAGGTTTTCATACATCCACAAATTCCAAATCAATAGTGCGGCGGTCAATATCAGTTTTTTTCACTCTTACCTTTACTGAATCTCCCAGAGTAATTGTTTTTTTGGTTTTTTTACCCACCACGCTGAAATTCTTCTCATCATATTCGTAAAAATCGTCCCGCAGATCAGTCAGCCTCACCATGCCTTCGCATTTGGTTTCAATGATCTCTACAAATATCCCCCATTCGGTTACTCCGCTCACCAAGCCCTCAAATTCCTTTTTTTCCATCAATTGCATGAACTCTACTTGCTTGTATTTTATAGAGGCACGCTCGGCATCTGCCGCTCTTTTCTCCATTTCGGACGAATGTACGCATTTTTCCTCATTTGCTTCTTTGTCTGTAGATTTCCCACCCTCCAGGTAATGTTGCAATAAACGATGGACCATAACATCCGGGTATCGACGTATGGGCGAGGTAAAATGAGTATAGTGGGCAAAGGCCAGTCCGAAATGCCCTTTGGTCTCAGTGGTATATTTAGCTTTGGCCATGGAACGGATGGCCAGACTTTCCAATACATTCTGTTCCGGCTTCCCTTCAATTTCACTCATTAGTTGGTTTAGATTGGCAGCAACATTTCCAGTTCCTAAATTGATTTCGTAACCAAACCTTCTGGCAAACATCGAAAAGTTAGCCAATTTTTCCCCATCGGGGCTATCATGTGTACGATAAACAAAAACCCTCTCCTTTTGTTGAGAAATTTTGTTTTGAGCATTGGCGCTTGAGCCCTGATAGATAAAATTGGCTACCGCTCTGTTGGCCAACAACATAAATTCTTCCACCAGCTTATGGGCCTCCTTTCTTACCTTAGTGATGATCCCCAAAGGTTTGCCATTTTTATCCAGATCGAATTTCACTTCCACGGTTTCAAAATTAATGGCACCTTGCTCAAAACGTCGTTTCCTTAACTTTGCCGCCAGTTGGTTCAAGATTATGACCTCGTTGGCAAAATCTCCCTCTGCGGATTCAATAATTTGCTGTACCTCGTCGTAATTAAATCTTCGATTGGAATGTATAATGGTTCTGCCAAACCATTGGTTGAGGATTTTTGCCTTATCATTTATTTCGAATACCGCCGAGTAGGTGAGTTTATCTTCATTGGGCTTTAGAGAACAAACTCCATTTGAAAGTTTTTCCGGCAACATGGGTATGGTTCTGTCGACCAGGTAGACCGAGGTGCCTCTTTCAATGGCCTCGTGTTCCAAGAGCGATTCTGGTTTTACATAATGTGATACATCGGCAATGTGGATCCCAATCTCATAATTTCCATTATTCAATAATTTTAGTGATAGAGCATCGTCAAAATCTTTGGCATCTATGGGATCAATGGTAAAGGTATCAATGGTCCTAAAATCCCTACGATTATTCACTTCAGCCGGGCCTATTTCCTCGGGAATTTTTTCTACCTCTTTTAGCACCTTGGAAGTGAATGAAAAAGGCAGCCCAAATTCTGCCATAATTGAATGTATCTCGGTCTCATTCTCACCAGCCACACCCAGCACCTTAACTACTTTTGCCTGGGGTGTTTGTCCTACCCGCCATTCTTTTATTTTTATAATTACCTTTTCATTGTGATTTGCCCCTCCCTCATCCCCTACAGCTATAAAAAAATTGGTATGGATCTTTTTAAAATCGGGAACCACTTGAGAATATCGGGGTAGTATTTCAATCCGTCCTACAAATTCGGTTCTATTGCGTTTTACTATTTCTATAATTTTTCCTTTCAATCTGTCTCCCCGTTTGGACTTTCCGGTTATCATCACTTTTACAGTATCCCTGTGAAATGCATCTTTAAGATTGTAGCCGGTCACCCTGATATCCTGCTCTGACAGATCGGTTGTCACGTATCCCAGGCGGGAACTTACTTGATCCAATACCCCTATCACTACTTGTTCTGATTGCTGGCCTCGAAAATTTCCATTTCTCAGCCTACCAATTTTTCCCTCACTTTCCAGGGTATTGAGTATTTCGGTCAGCGCTTTATTCGATTTACTATCCCTCAACCCAATTTTCTTCATTAGTTGTTTGTGTGAATAAGCCCTGCCCCAATTGTTTTCAAAAAGATCCCGGAGTTTAGCCTTGATCATGGCATATTGGCCATCTGATAATATTTGGTTTTTTTTGTTTTTCTTAGTCATTTAGTATGCTGAAGTACCCAAAAGGATTAGGAAGCTTGTATCATTAGTTTCTTATCTGCCTGGGGGATTGAATCGATCAATTTTTGCGTATATGCATGTTGGGGATTTTGATACAATACATCGGGATAACCTTCTTCCACAATCTTACCGTTTTTCATCACCAAAACCCGGTCGGCTATGAACTTAATCACCGATAGGTCATGTGATATAAAAATACTGGAAAATCTGAAACTTTCTTTTAGGTCGTTGATGAGATTCAGGATTTGGGCTTGTACCGACACATCTAATGAGGAAACGGATTCATCAAAAATAATAAACTGAGGGTCCAAGGCTAAAACCCTGGCTATAGCTATTCGTTGTTGTTGTCCCCCTGAACATTGATGAGGATATCGATCGAAGAATGAGAGTGGAAGATTTACTTGATTCAACAATGTTTTTGCTCTTTCTTTTCTTTGGCTTCCATTGATCAGGATTCCATGAGCTTTCATAGGTTCCATAATGGCCTGACCGGCGGTCATAAAAGGATTCAAAGAGGCATAGGGGTTTTGAAAGACCATTTGCATATTCTTTCGGATCTTTCGCATTTGATTGAAATCAAGGCTGCTTATCATTTGGCCATCAAAAAACACCTGACCCCCGGAAGGTTCTATCAGTCTTAAAATAGATTTCCCCAACGTGGTTTTACCCGATCCCGATTCACCTACCAGACCCAGAATTTCTCCTTCTCTAAGATGAAGATTCACGCCATCAACTGCTTTAATTTCGGTTGAGGATTGAAACAAGTTCCTGCCTTTCCTGAAATAGTTTTTGAGATCCTCCACTATCAGAATATTCTTTTGTTTGCTTAGTGTGGCCCGTTTTTTCTCAATGGCAGAGAACGAGAATCTCTTTTTTGCCAAGATTTTACTGATGGTCTGAGGTTTAACATTATCTTTTTTCGGATTGAGATTAAATTCATTTAAAGTAGGAAGACGTTTCATGGCTATTTCCAGCCGAGGCCTACACGCTAATAATCCTAAGGTATAAGCAGTGTTAGGCTGAGAAAAAATTTCCCGGGTTCTTTGAAATTCTTCTAACCTACCATTTTTCAATATGGCTACCCGATCCGCCATTTGAGATATTACACTCAAATCATGTGAAACGAATAATATGGAGGAGTTAATTTCACTTTTAAGTTTTTGTAATAAGTGCAGGATTTCAGTTTGGATAGTAACATCCAAGGCAGTTGTAGGTTCATCCGCAATGATTAGAGGGGGCTTGCATGCAATAGCCATGGCAATCAATATCCTTTGATTTTGCCCTCCCGAGAGTTCGTGTGGAAATGAATTGTAGATAATCTCAGGTTGGGGAAATTGTACCTGTTCAAATAGCCCAAGAACCTTTAGCCTATAGAATCCTTTATCCTTCCCCCTTTGATGAGCTTCCAATGCCTCACTTACTTGTTTCCCTACTTTCATTATTGGATTTAAAGCCGAGAAGGGTTCCTGAAAGATCATTGATATTTCCCTCCCCCTGATATAGGTCAGAGTTTTGGTGGGTACTTTCATCAAATCAATGATTCCAAGAGTGGGAGATTGATATAGAATTTCCCCTTGTTTGAAATAGATATTTCGTTCATTTAGCAGCCTTAGTATGCTTAAGGCAGTGGCCGTTTTACCTGAGCCGGATTCCCCTACCAAGCCAACCGTTTCACCTGGATTGATATCAAGGTTCAATCCATCCACCGCTTTGATCACCTTTGTCCCCAATTTAAAATGGATGTTTAGATTATTGATGCGCAACAGAGAATTGGGTTGATCAGGCATTCCTTAGATAAAAAAAATTACAGCCAGGTAATATTATCCGGATTGAGTTCAAGAAAGTGTTTAAGTTTCAGATAAATTTGAGAAGTTACTACCACATCATTTCTGCAATAATCAGCAATTTTTTTCAAATCCTTTTCTACAAAGTAAACATGGTTTACCATAGTTCCGTCAATGTCTTTTTTGCTGGAGGATATATTAAATATCGCTGCTAGCAGGTCAAGAGACGTATAGTTTTTTCGGTCGCCGAACTTCCACATTTCTATGGTATCCAGGTGTCTCACTTCCCAGGGTTTTTTACCTGAAAGGTTTAATATTTCAGGAATTTCAATCTGATTAATAAGAAGTCTTCTGCACAGATAAGGAAAATCGAACTCCTTTCCGTTATGGGCGCAAAGGGATATCTTGTGTTGATCCAGTTTATTTTCAATAAGATTTTTAAAATCTAGCAGGACGTCTTTTTCATCATCAGATGATAGAGATTTTACCCTAAATCCTAATTCACCACTTTCAGTCTGTGTGAAGTAGCCGATACCTATGGTAATAATTTTACCAAATTCGGAATAAATGCCAGCCTTTTTAAAGAACAGTTCCTCAGGGGTTAAGCCTTCCTCATTTCTTAGGAAATCGGCTTTTTTTAACCATAAAGGTTTTAAGCGATCATCCAGGGACTTATAGTCGGGGGCACAACTGACCGTTTCGATGTCTAGAAATAAAATGTTCTTGAGTTGGTTGAAAACATCCATATGCATTGACCTTTAACCCAAGGTACTATCTTTTTTCATTAAGATTATAAAATTTGCATTTGAAATGATTCACCCAAATGACTTTTTAATTTACCAGCAACTTCGTCAATTTCTGGACCTCCATTTACCAGTTCCTTATCTAGAGAAGTTACCGATTTATCAGCTATCCCGCAGGGGATGATGTGCTCAAAGTACTTTAAATTTGTCTTTACATTTAAGGCGAATCCATGCATGGTAACCCATCGACTTGACTTCACTCCAATAGCACATATTTTACGTGGATTCCTTTTTTCAATATGGTCCAACCAAACACCTGTTAATCCTTCAATCCTCCCTGCTTCCAAACCATATTCCTCTAAAGTCAGTATGACTGCTTCTTCCAGCTTTCTAAGGTAACGATGAATATCTGTAAAAAAGTTATCCAGGTCTAATATTGGGTATCCCACGATTTGCCCAGGGCCATGATAAGTAATGTCACCTCCGCGGTTGGTTTTGTAATATGACGCATTAATCTTTTTCAGTTTATCAGCACTGATCAAAATATGATCCTCAGTACCACTTTTGCCTAAGGTGTAAACATGGGGGTGTTGACAAAATAGGAGGAAGTTTGGGGTCGGTTTTTGTTCATGAGGGGGAAGTGATCTGTTGGCTATTTTAATTTTTACTATTTCCGCCAATAAGTTCTCTTGATAATCCCAGGCCTCACCATAATTAATCAATCCCAGATCCTCAAATTGTACTTCTTTATTAATTATTGCATTCAATGTTACTCTATATACGATTCCAAAATTTTATAAGGTGCACTGCTTTCCAGTTTCACTTTATTTATGCAGGCAGGCAGTAATACCGCATCTCCTTTGCTGATATTCAAATCATGATGGTCATAAATTAATTTCAAAGACCCTTGCAATGTGGTGTATATCACAAAACTATCCAGGTGGGAATAGTCTCTGTAGGTAGGTTGATCAAAATAAATTCGATTGGTAGTAAAATACGGACTCTTCACCAATGTAGAAAGTTGATTTATGGGACGATCATAAACCGTTTTATATTCACTGTAGTAATTATAATCGATTGCATCCAGGGCTTCTTCCACATGTAATTCTCTCTCATTCCCATTCTGGTCTTTTCTGTCAAAGTCATAAATACGGTAAGTGACGTCGGAGGTTTGTTGAATTTCCGCTAGAAGAATGCCTTTGCCAATGGTATGGATCCTGCCGGCGGGAATATAAAAGACATCATCATGAAATACTGACTGGTGGTTGAGTAATTCCATGATCTGATGCTGGTCAAAATACTCCTGGTATTTTTCTTTGGTCACTGGTTGGTTAAAGCCTGCAATGAGTTTGGCTCCTTGATCTGCTTGAATGATGTACCACATTTCATTCTTTCCCATGGAATTGTGTCTTTTCCGGGCCAGCTCATCATTGGGATGGACCTGAACTGATAGGTCATCATGCGCATCAATAAATTTAACCAATAGGGGAAACTCAACCCCAAAACGTTGAAATATCTTCTCACCCACCAACTCCTGCTTATATTCTGATATCAAGGACTTTAAATCACGTCCTTCAAGATTTCCTTCCCTGACAACTGATATATTTCCTTTTACTCCAGAAATTTCCCAGGTCTCACCGCAATTCCTTAGTGGCGAATAATCTTTGTTTAACTCACTCTTGATCTTATTTCCTCCCCAAATCTTATCTTTATATATGGTTTTGAATTTTAGCGGATATAAGGTTGTCATTTTATTGAAAGAAAAATATCTGTTAGTAAAATTACTCTAAAATTCTCAAACAGACCTCTCAAAATGTACCATTTACCAAATGAAAAGTAGGATCACCGGAAGCCAGGGTGAAAGTATCGCTTCAAAATTTTTGACTGATTTGGGGTTTAAAATCCTTGAACGGAATTATCGCTACAAAAGGGCGGAAATTGACATTATTGCCGGTAATAGCGAATTAATAATCTTTATTGAAGTAAAAACCAGGACTAATCTGCTGTTTGGCGACCCCGAGACCTTTGTAAATGAAAAACAGGTTAGAAATATTGTGGAAGCGGCAGAACACTATTTATACGAGAAAGATTGGAAAGGAAATATAAGATTTGATATAATATCAATTTATTGGAAACCCAATCCGCAGATAACACA
>JAPUIM010000243.1 GCA_027297025.1 Bacteroidota bacterium
TCGCCATTGCCCGGTTCCACCCCGATTGTTTTAAACTGTTGTTCTAAATAGGCAATGGTTTTTTCTTCACCGGGTGAAGAAGGGGCCCTGCCTTCATATTCATCGGAAGACAGTATCTGAGTATGCTTACCTAATTCTTCAGCATCCAACATCGATTTAGGGTCACTGGATTCCTGGGTGGATTGACAGCTCCAACTTAAGATGACAATCAGCCATAACGGAGATAACTTTTTCATATTGTTTCTTTTTTAAATAGGGTTGAATATAAGGAAATGTGTTAAATCAATCTGTTAGCAACTCATTTTATGATAGGCATTCGTTGAAATTCACGGTTCTCATCAAATAATTTGCGGAAAGTTATATGGGTTTTACTATTGTAGGTACCTACACGGTCCAGCACGTGGATCATGCGAGGGTTAAAATCACCTACCCAATTAAACTCAAGGTCATCATATTTGCGGTTTTTTTCCACTACCACGGTATTGGTGGCCATGATTAAGGCACCCTCAAGTCCTTTACCCTGATGTTCTGGGGTAATACCAAAGGCCACTCCAAACATTTTACGGCATACACCCCGCCATTTATAATATAGGAATTTGAGTTTGCCCCTTAAATCCAATTGGCCATTAAGATATTTGAAAATCTGGTTCACTTCAGGAAGATTGATATAAAAACAAACAGGTTCCTCCCGATAATAGCCGAACCAAATGATCCGTTCATCTATGATGGGTTTCATCTGTTTCATGATATTTTTGGCTTGCAGTGAAGATAGTTCAGGAGTACCATGACCGGCCCAGGCTTTGTTGTAGACAGTCCGGAAATCTTCGGTATATTTTTCAATTTTTTTCAGTTCCATATGACGGAATGTATATCCTGGGTTCCGTGCGATACGGTCTGCTTTTTCTTGCAACATCGGCGAAAGTTGATCTAATGCCTTCCGGGCATAAGTGTACTGCTCGAAATAGGTTTTGAAACCATTATCTTCAAAAAGTTTCCGGTAGTGAGGAAAGTTATAGGGAGTGCAATAGTTAGGGTCGATGTCGAATCCCTCCACCAATAAGCCCCACCATTTGTCACGCTCACCAAAGTTGATAGGACCATCCATGGCTTCCATACCTTTTCCCTCCAGCCATTGCTTGCAAGTATCAAATAGTACAGTAGCCATTTCCTGGTCATTGATGCATTCAAAAAATCCCAAGCCCCCAACCGGAAAATCTCCTTTTTTTGCAGTTTTTTGATCGATAAAAGCCGCTACCCGCCCAATCGTCACTCCAGAATCGTTTTCCAAAATCCACCTGATACATTCTCCATGTCTGAAAAAGCGATTTTTTTTAAGATCAAAAACGGCTTCGATATCCTTGTCTAAAGGGCGTATATAATGGGGTTCATTCTTATATAATCGTACCGGCAGAAGTAAAAACTCCTTTCGGGTATGGGAATCTTGTACCTTAATGATTTTCACACTGCAAATTAACCAAACTTTCAACTATTATCTTTCCTCACCCTGATCCACTATTTCAACCTTTTGAAATTCACAATTATCTTAGTTAGTTTATGCGACTTAAGCGTTATTTCTCCACATGTCTTGGTTAGTGATCTTATCAGCTGCATTACTGTACATTCCATTATATTCACAAGTTCCTATAGGTGGCTCCGGCATCAAAACCAACACCCGTTTTTACAAAGTCATACCCCGGGCTCCACTCCAAACCGATGGAGTTTTTTATATTGAAGATGATTTTTACATGGGAAATATTTATTCATATAACCATGGAGACATGGATGATCTACCCCTCAAATACGATTTGTTTAGAAATCAAATGGAGGTAATCATTAAGGAGCAGAAATTTGCCTTAAATCATAACTACATTAAAAACTTTGATTGGTTCAATAACCACAAACTAATAGAATCACATTATGTAAACTGCAAAGAGTATGAGTTTCCCGTTAACCGTTTAACCGGGTTTTTTGAAGTAGTAGTGGATGGGCCTACCCAGTTACTATTCAAGAAACATGTGCAATATTATAGGGGTACTGACTCTCATTCCATCATGGGTTTGCATGGACAAGGCACCATTACTACAATCGATCTGTTCTACCTAGGGAAAAATGGGAAAGTGATCCCACTTTCCCGAAGACGCCGGCCCAATTATGTGCATTTTGGTCAATATGCGGATCAGATGAAAGTTTTTATAAAAAGTCATGGTCTCAATTTCCACCATCGGGAGGATCTGGTAAAAATAGTGTCCCACTACAACAAACTCTCTCAATAAATACAGGTTAGGTGGTCCAATTTTTTTGATGAATCATTAACTTTATACCATGTCGGAGGCACCCATCATAAGTCTTTCCCCTACTGATCGGGATATAATGGAAAGGATCAGTGCAGGTGAAGAACAGGCATTTGAATCGCTGTTCAGGCTTTATTATCAAGCACTTTGCCTATACGCCAAAAAAATGGTGATTGACCTGGAAACGGCTGAGGAACTGGTTCAGGATATTTTCTTGAAATTATGGGAAAAACGAGAGCACCTTGAACTGCACTCCGGTATAAAAGCTTATTTATACAAATCTGTTCATAACAAGTGTTTAGACTACCTTAAACATTTGCAAGTCAAAGATAAGTATTTGAAAGAAGTCCGAATCAACCATCAACCGACCGTTTATTCAGATGCGGTGGAAATATCTGAATTGGAGACTAAAATATTCCAGTCGATTGAATCGCTTCCGATTAAAACCAGGGAAATATTTGAAATGAACAGATTTCAGAGATTAAAATACCGGGAGATTGCAGATAAACTACAGATTTCGGTCAAAACGGTAGAGTCCCATATGGGTAAAGCTTTGAAAGCCCTATATCAGGACCTACAGGGATTTCTAGCCCTTATCATCTTTGTTTTAGCACTAATGGAATGTCAACTATGAATTCTACTACGGATCCAAATACCCATTGGGAATTATTATCAAAGTACCTGGCCGGGGAAGCCAGTCCCCACGAAATAGAACAATTAGAGGCCTGGAGCAAACAGGAAGGAAATCAGGAATTTCTTGAAAAGAGTCGTTCCCTATGGAAAACCATGGAAGAACAAAAAGAGAAAATTGATATAGATCGAGCCTGGGAACAAGTGAGGTTAAAATCAATAAAAACATCAGGTGATGAAGGAAAAGAGGCAGAATTTAAGTTGGGGGTTGGGAAAACCACTCCTTGGACTAACTGGATAAGATGGGCGGCTATTCTGGTATTGACCTCCGGTTTGGTATGGATTTCCT
>JAPUIM010000244.1 GCA_027297025.1 Bacteroidota bacterium
ATCCTTAATCTCATTGGCAAGGGCCACTACCGATTCGAAATCTCCAGGGCTGGATATGGGAAACCCAGCCTCAATGATGTCTACACCCAGGCTTTCCAATGCCTTAGCAATAATTACCTTTTCATCTTGATCTAACCCGCATCCTGGGACCTGTTCTCCATCCCTTAAGGTGGTGTCGAAAATAAACACTTTATCTGGCATATTTGAGATTTGGTTTAATGCAATACTTAAGTAGAATTCAAAATTATAAGGAGTAGGTAGCAAAAAAAAAACAATAATAGAATGTTTTCCGATTTCTAAGATCTACTTTTGTAAAGTTTTTATCATATGAATGGTAAAAATGGCTCATATGACATATAATAATTACAATGGCTAAAGAAAATTCGGAAGCTTTATTTCGGTTAATTAAATCATTAAGGAAAAGCGAGAAACGTTATTTCAAGATTTTTACCTCACGGGAGGGTAATGGAGAGGACAAGAAGTTCATCCGTTTGTTTGATCTTATTGATAAACAAGATGAGTTTGATGAAGCAAAAATTTTATCCAAAGACCTGTCAATAAGGCCTGAGCAATTTTCCAATTTAAAAGCACACTTGTATAAAAGGATTTTGCAAAGTATAAGATTGTACAATTCCACCACGGTGAAGGACATTGAGATCCGTGAATTGATTGATTATGCTCAAATTTTATTTAATCGCAGTTTGTATGATCAATGCGTAAAAGTGCTGCAAAGGGCTAAAAAGTTGGCTACCAAAAATGACAATTTAGAGCTGTTGTTGGAAATATTTAAATGGGAAAAAAATGTGATTTCACAAACGGTAGGAAAGGATAATCAAAAAAGAGTAAATAATATCATCAACCATGTGAAGGAGGTGAATAGCCGCATCAATAACATTAACATTTTCTCCAATTTGTCGGTAAAGCTAGATTCACTTTATCTTAAAACAGGTTTTATTCGAAATAAAGAGGACTATGACAGGATAACCACCCTTTTCAGGAACGGCATGCCCGAATATGATGAAGATAATTTGTCAGTGACTGAAAAACTCAATCTGTACAATTTATATGTGGGTTATTGTTTTTTCATCCAGGATTTTGAAAATGGATACTACTATGCCAAAAAATGGGTGAATTTATTTAATCAATTTCCGGAACTGATTCCTTCAAAGCTAGACGAATATATACGAAGTTTAAACAGGCTGATGATCGCTCAATATAAGTTGATGAAATATCATGAATTTGTGGAAAATCATAAGAAGTTGAAGGCGATCCGAACTAATCCAAAATGGGAATTGAATGATAATATAAGGTTGAAGTTATTAAAGTACACTTACGTGCATGAGTTCAACAAATATTTCATGCTTGGAGATTTTTCAAAAGGCGTATTGCTTATGAATAAAATAAAACCTGGGTTGGAAGAATTCATTAAAAAGTTGGACAATCATTCCCGTATAATTT
Source organism: Bacteroidota bacterium (assembly GCA_027297025.1). Classification (GTDB taxonomy): domain Bacteria; phylum Bacteroidota; class Bacteroidia; order Cytophagales; family Cyclobacteriaceae; genus JAPUIM01. Next base: position 1,459 of record JAPUIM010000244.1, read on the forward strand.
TATATTACAAAATTGCCTGTCTTTACTTTGGAAATGAGGAATACAGAGAGGCAATCAAATGGTTGAATAAAATTATCCATTCTGGTGAGGCTGATTTGAGGGAGGACGTGCATTGCTTCGCTCGAATTCTCAATCTAATTAGTCACTATGAATTGGGCAATACCGATATTATGGACTATTGTTTAAAATCCACTTACCTCTTTTTCCTAAAAAAGGATGACCTTCATATCTACCAAAAATATATACTGGAATTCTTAAAGAATTTGAATCGAAATTTAACTGAAAAAGATTTGATCGACCGGTTTGAAAGCCTGAGGAAGCGGCTATTGCCTTTGGTGGACAGCGCGTATGAGAAGCGGATGTTCATTTATTTTGACATTATCTCCTGGCTGGAAAGCAAGATCCAAAAACGTCCGGTACAAGAGGTAATAAGGGAAAAAGCCGATCTAATTATTAATGCAGATCTGGCCGTATAGTTCCAAGACCAATGACAAGATACACCACAGAAATAACCTCGGATCAGCTGGTATCTGACAACCCCATCCATCAAAGGTTGCTCAAAGCTTATTATGTAGCCAAGGAACATATCCAAGGAGACCTACTGGAATTGGGATGCGGAGAAGGGCGTGGGATAGAAATAATTAAGCCACTTTGTAATAGATATGTGGCCCTGGACAAAATTGCTGAGGTGATAAATGAGTTGAAGGAAAAATATCCTGATGTGGTATTCAGGCAATCCATTTTCCCCCCACTGGTTGATTTATCAGATGATGGTTTCGATACGATCGTGAGTTTTCAGGTAATTGAACATATTGAGAATGACGGCTTATTCCTCAAGGAAATATACCGGGTATTGAAGCCCGGTGGCAAAGCGCTGATCACTACCCCCAATCGCCCAAAGTCCTTGACCAGAAATCCCTGGCATATTAGAGAATATACTGAAAATGAGCTTTATAAATTGGCGAAATCTATTTTTCCCAAGGTAGAAATGGTGGGGATCTCGGGGAATCAAAAGGTGATGACTTATTATGAACAGAATAAGAAATCGGTAGAGAAGATCATGCGTTGGGATATTCTGGATCTACAACATCGCCTTCCTGCTTCAGTGCTTAAAATCCCTTATGACCTGCTCAACCGATTTAACCGTAACAAACTTGGAAACCACAATTCAAATCTAGTTAAAAACATTACTCATCAGGATTATCTTGTTACTTCACAAGTAAAAGATAGCTTGGACCTATTCTGTATACTTCAGAAGTAAGGAAAATTAACGAACCAGATTAAGGTATTCAGTAAAAGTTTCTTCGTATTTGGCTGCACTTTCATCTTCCCCTGCATTTTTCAAGGAGCGCACAATCTCATTGAGGGTAATCAAATTATTCCGGGCTTCAAAAGAATTGTTGATGTTGTTCTTGGAAAGATAAGCCAGCATTTGATTGGCTCTTTCTCCCAAAATTTCCGCCATCTCCACCGCTTTTTCCGTTTCCCCGGTCCGTATCAAAAGATTCAAGGTTTGTGCATTAAAATAATCATAGGGCACACCTTTATCCGGCATCAATTCAATACTTTTTAAGAGTACTTGTCTTGCTTTCTCATTGTCGCCTTCCTTGATCAAAGCCATGGCCAAAGTATTGAAACTTGAACGATGATTGAGCACAAAACTTCGATAGTCAGTTGAAAAATAAACATCAGGATCATCCAGGCTGCGCCAATAGAAATTATTCATCATGTTGTCAAACATCACCTCGGTATTTACCATTTCCTGGTCGAGGTCATCATTTTCTATAGGCAACAAACGATACGTCACTCCTTCCTGAACCACATATTTTCTAAGATTAAAGTTAACCCCTTGGAGAGAAGTGTTGTTGAAATATATAGGTCTTTCCCAATTATTACTAACGATCAGATCAAGAGTCATTAAGTCTGCCTTTCCCAGGTATCCACCTTTCATATTCCAGGTCATTCTATCTACCACCTTGGATTTTAGGTTTTCGGGTATGATTCCCTTATCTAATACCTGCTGTTTATTTATATCCAGGGCAAATGTTTTGCCAGGAACAATATTAATCACAGTCCCAGACATGGCAGGACGTTGAAGGGCGGGGTGATTATTTTTTATCAAAGTTATATACTGTCGGGCATCGATAGGGCCCTTTAGGTTGGGATTTGCTACCAGGGGTAAGTAATCATTAGGTCCTCCTTGTTTGAAATTCTCGTGGGTCAACGAAAATGGAAGTGCATGTGATTCGTAGGCATCCCGGGTCATTTGGTCAATATACCAATCTGTATTAAAGTAACTCTGTACAATCACTCTTACATCGGTACGGAATCCCTCTACTTCCTGGACATACCATAAGGGGAAAGTGTCGTTATCTCCACCAGTAAACAGAATAGCATTAGGGGCGCAGGAAGCCAGAAAATTTTTAGCTGAATCCACAGAGAAATACCTATTGGATCGATCATGGTCATCCCACCCTTCTGTAGCCATAATTAGAGGGATAGGCAGACAAGTGATAAAAGTTAGTATTACTGCATTGATCTTGTTGTTGATATATCGCTGGATAAAGCTGTACAACGCCATGGTGCCAAATCCGATCCATATACAAAAAGCGTAGAATGATCCTACATATATGTAGTCCCGTTCCCGGGGCTGGGTGGAGGGTATATTCAGGTATACAACCACGGCCAAACCGGTTAATAAAAATAGCATTCCTACCATCGCAAAATCTTTGGTGTCACGTTTGTATTGATAGAAGAGTCCTGCTAACCCCAGTATTAGAGGGAGCAAGTAAAAATTATTGCGTCCCTTATTATTGGCCAGGAGATCAGGCAGATCCTTGGTGGAATCGAAGGGCCCCAACCAACCTGCGTTTTGAATATCACTTTCACGGCCAGCAAAGTTCCACATGAAATAACGCAAATAAGAATGCCCCACTTGATATTTGAAGAGATATTCCAAATTGTCCACAAAAGTGGGCTTTTGTCCAGGTTTCAAACCCATCCATCTCCGGTACTCCGGTTCATATTTAGGATCATCACTCCAGGCCCGGGGAAACACCGTCATTCCTTTGGGATCATATACAGGTTCAAGTTTATAGTCAGTGATTTTATACTTATCTCCAACTCTGGTATAAACCGGGTCCCCTTGTTCCGTTCCGATTCTGTCTGCACTAAAAAATGGTCCATAAAACATAGATGGCAGTGCGCCATACTGTTCTCGTTTCAAATAGGAAACGAAACTGATTATATTTTCCGGATTATTTTCATCTATTGGGGGATTGAAGTTGGAGCGAATAAGTACCAGAGCATAACAAGAATAGCTAATGTTGATGAAAGCAAAACACAGAATAGCAGTGTTTAATAGTACCTTTTGCTTTTTGTGGGAATAGATGATGCCATAGACTACTGCTCCCACGAATAACAATGTGAAAAACACCACACCGGACCCGAATGGCAGCCCCAGGTTATTCACAAAGAATATCTCAAAGGATCCTGCAATAACAGGTAAGCCAGTAATAATCCCTGAGGTGATGATCATTATAATCACCGCACTTATCAGTAAGGTGGCGATGATCCCCCGTTTATTAGGGTTTGGATGTTTCTTAAAATAATAAATTAAGCCTAGAGCAGGAATACAAACCAAGTTTAGCAAATGGACTCCGATGGAAAGTCCCATCATGTAGGCAATGAAAATGAGCCATTTATTAGCTTGTTGTTCATCCTCCATTACTTCCCACTTTAAGATTGCCCAAACCACAAAAGCAGTGAAAAAAGAAGACATGGCATATACCTCCGCTTCTACCGCTGAAAACCAAAAGGAATCAGAAAAAGTGTATGCCAAGGCCCCAATGGTTCCGGCACTCATTAATAATAATGTTTGCTCAAGGGTCTCCTGACCTGATTTGATAGAGAAAAACTTTCTCCCCAAAAGTGTTATGGTCCAAAACAGAAAAAGGATGGTAAATCCGCTACTTAAAGCGCTGATCATATTGATCCAATAGGCCACTTGAGTGACATCACCTAATGCCAGAAAGGAAAACATACGACCAATCAACAAAAACATGGGAGCCCCGGGTGGATGAGGAACTTCCAACTTGTAAGAAACCGCAATAAATTCCCCACAGTCCCAATAGCTGGCAGTGGGTTCAAGCGTTAGAACATATACGGTAGTTGAAATTACGAATAAAGCCCAGCCGGTAAGATTGTTGAATTTTTGGTACTCCCACATAGCGATCCTGAATTGTTCGGCGAAATTAGCAAATAATTGAGGATTAGCCCCAAGTAATTGGATGATTAATTATTCTTACGAAATCTAGTTCCTTTAGATAATATTCGGTTTTAAATCTTGTAACCTGCTACTGGTACTTGAAATATTTGAAGTATAGGGATTGTTATAAGGGATAGTTAATTATTTACTGATTAATTTTATATCATGTTGAGAATTGGGCCGGTTGTGTATTTCATATGGATCTGGGGTATATGTGGGGCTCAGAGCCCCAAATCCCAAGTCCCTAGCCTGTTGCTTGATAAGAAAATTCAAATTGAAGCCACCCAAGCGATGAACGATGTTTATAACTTCAAATTTGCCAGTGCAGAAAAACAATTTAGGTGGATCAAACAAAAGTACGGTTGGCATCCACTGCCTTATTTTCTCTTGGGCCTCAGTCAATGGTGGAAAATCACTTCCAATATCGA
>JAPUIM010000245.1 GCA_027297025.1 Bacteroidota bacterium
GATATTGGTTTTCATGGGGTGCTTTTTACCCCAATCCGGAAATTTATGATCAAGGTTAAATCAATAAATTGGATTTTGATCGCCGAGTAAATTTTCAATAAAGTAAGGACTTTATACCCTCACTTTTTGTAGTAATGTAGTTAATCATTAAATTAGAAATCACTGGATCAATGGTTTTAAATAAGTCAGAATCTGATATTCATTTAAAATAAGCTATGATGAAAAATTTAACCAAAACTACAAAGTTCAGTTGGAGATTCTTGATGTTGGCTCTGGTCGGTGTTTTGTATCTTTCAGCATTTACTGCCACCCAGTGGAAAAAGGAAGGCAATGATAAAAAAATGATTGGTTCGGAGGAGTGGGCGGATTATAAAAACTGGTATAAGGTCACAAAAGAGCCCAATACCGGAGATCCTACGGGATTTCTTGATAAGGAACACCGCGGTGTAAAAGCATACCGGGATGTATTTGTAAACAGCATCGGCGAAGCCACCAACAAAGGAGAAGCTGAATTTCCATACCCTGAAGGCACAATAATTGTGTTGGAAGCATTTAAAGATAAGGGTTCCTGGGAAGAGCAAAAGAAGCCGGAATTGACCATAATGATCAAACTTTCGATAGCCACCTCACCAGAGACTGGAGATTGGGAATTCGTGGACGGAGCCAGTGGAAAAAACCGGGGCAGCGGAACCTCCAAACTGGGGGTTTTCTGTGGTAGTTGTCATATCAATGCAATGGCTACCGATTATAATTTCATGAATTATACTACCATAGGCAAATAAAAGTAATGAAGCCAAATCAAAGCACATCTACAAGGGGGGATGTGCTTTTATGAAGACAAATAATTTGAAAAGTTATCTTAAAAGTATACTTTGTTGTTTGAACCGGGGAATAAACCTTTTACGTCATGGAGGAAGAAAAGCAATCCGTTGAAAGTGCAGCCATTAAATATGGTTTGTACACCACTGGAGGCTTAATAGCCTATTTTTTAATTATGAAACTCCTGGGATTAGTCCATGTGATTGAGTTAAGAGGTTTCAACCTATTTATCATTATTGGGGGAATCCTAATGGGGATGAGAAATTTCAAAGCGAAAACAGGTGGACCAATAGTTTACCTTCAGGGGATAGGTTTGGGACTGCTGATTTCGGCAGTGGCTGTGGTTCTTTTTGCTGTTTTTGTATTTGCTTATTTGCAAATGGATAATAGTTTGATGGAAACCATCAAACAAAAAGAATCTTTTGGTCGATTTTTAAATCCCTACATCCTGGCCTTTGTTATTGCTCTGGAAGGAGTAGCATCGGGATTTATTGCCACTTTTGTGATCATGCAATACATGAAAAGAAGTCATCTAAGCAATCAGTAATTCCCCTTATCTTTGATTGCAAACTAGCTAAATCAAATTTTTAACTAAAACATAATTTTCCTGTAAGAAAATTTATTAATTTCATGTTCCAACATTAAATCAGTTTCAATTACTATTATAAATAATCAAAAAAATATGAAAAAGATATACGTACCATTGATTGCCGTAAGTTTAGTTATCTTAACTTTTGTTTCGTTTTCATTTAAAACGGAATCGGATATAAGGTTAGACGCTCCCAAATGGGAGGTAGATAGTGACCATAGCTCCATCAGTTTTACCGTCACCCATTTTTTTACTCCTATAAACGGTGCATTCGATAAGTTCACCGGGAGCCTCAGTTTTGATCCGGAACAACTAGCTACCAGTTCAGTAGACTTTACCGTAGAGATATCCAGCATCAATACCAAGAATGCCAAGAGGGACGGTCACCTTCAATCCGAAAGCTTCTTTAACGCTAAGCAATGGCCTACCATGTCTTTCAAATCAGAAAAGTTTGAAAGTACAGGTGATAATAAATTTATGGTAAGTGGTAAAATGACCATAAGGGACGTCACCAAAGATATTTCCATTCCACTCGAGCTATTGGGAGTGAGGGACCACATGATGAAAGAAGGTAGCTTAGTAGGGGCTCTAAAGTCGGAGTTTTCTTTGAATAGGAACGACTACGGAGTAGGCACCGGTGATTGGGCGGCCACTGTTGTAATTGGAGACGAGGTGAGTATCTCCATATTTTTCGAAATTATCCGGCCCAAGTAATCGAGTTTTAAGAATTTGATTAAAAGGCTGCCAGGGAATGGGCAGCTTTTTTTTTGACTAAACAAATGGATAAATACCACATCATTGTTATAGGTGCAGGGTCCGGTGGATTGAGTATTGGACTCTCCATGCACGAGTTGGGATTCAAGGTATTGTTGATTGAGCAATATGAAGAAAATATTGGTGGGGAATGCCTCAATACCGGTTGTATCCCCAGTAAAGCATTGATACATGCTTCAAGATTGGTGCATAAGGCCAAAGAGGCTGAATTATTTGGTATAAAATCATCTGGTAAAGCGGACTTAAAAAGTGTACTGGAATATGTGAGGCAAAAGCAGCAAATCATTAGGGATCATGAAAACGCCCAATATTTTCGAGATCAGGGAATGGATGTTGTTATTGGCAAAGCAGAATTTGTGGGGAAACTATCGGTAAAAGTTGGCGATGAAACTTATTACGGAAAAAAAATTGCTATTGCTACCGGATCCAAACCTGCAAAATTGAAGGTGCCTGGGGTGGAAATGGTGAAATACCTCGACAACGAAAATATTTTTCAGTTGGACCAATTACCGGAAAGGTTACTGATGGTGGGCGCAGGACCGATAAGCATGGAAATTGGCCAGGCCTTTTCCCGGTTTGGATCAAAAGTGACCATGGTAGAAGTTTTCGACCGTATCCTCATCAATGAACTTCCGGAAATAGCACAAGTGTTATTTAAAAAGGTTCAGGAGGAGGGGATAAGCTTTCACTTATCTTCTAAATTATTGCGATTTGAGGGGGAAAACCAAGCCATCATTGAGGCGGCTGATGGATTGCACCAAACCCTGGATTTTGATGCCGTCTTTGTGGGAATCGGCAGGAAAATTTATACAGATGGTTTGAACCTTGATCAGGCGGGGATAAAAACTGAAAATGGAAAAATTGTTTCTAATGCTTATCTGCAAACCAGCAATAAAAATGTGTATGTGATTGGAGATGTGGTTGACTCCTTGAAATTTTCTCATGGTGCAGAATGGCAGGCTACCATTATGGTCAACAATTTTTTGTCGCCATTAAAAAAGAAATTAAACTACGATCACTTTTCCTGGGTGACCTTTACCGATCCGGAAATAGCCACTTTTGGCTTAAGTGAACAGGAAATTCAGAATCGTAACATCAAATATGAAAAGTTGGTATATGATTTTTCCCAGGATGATCGGGCCATAGTGGATGATTATCAATACGGGAAAACCATACTTTTCGTAAAACCCAGCGCATCCCCGATGGGTGACATGAAACTGCTTGGAGGCTCGATGGTGGCGCCTAATGCCGGTGAGCTGTTTCAAGAATTGGTACTGGCTCATTCTTCAGGACTGGGACTAAAGAAACTTTTTGACAAAACTTATGCTTATCCTACCGGTGGCAGGGTCAATAAGACTATTGCGATTAACAGATACTTGAGCCGGATGACGCCAACCATCAAAAGGATCTTAAAATTCATGTACAAATTGTCTTAAGGGCGAAAACATGATGACCTGGTGGGAAGCATTTAAAGATTGGTTTTTGGGCTTAGGCTCCCAATATGGGGTAGATCCAATTATTTTCGGATCCATTTACCTTGGAGCTATCCCGTTTTTCACCCTATCCCTGGCCTGGCTGGTTAAAAACATCAGGTCAAAGAAATCAATCGTCCTGCCCGTCCTATCAACCGGCTTCTTTTTTGTATCGGCCTATCTCTATTTGGTTATTGTTGGCCGCAATATTCCACTTTGGGTGTATATTTTCATTGTAGGATTGATACTTTTTGGCATATACTCTACCATTAAAAAAGTCAAAAAGAGAATTGACTAGAAAATAAATTTATTGTCATCCATAGAGAAAATGCAAACTGTCACACAAGGGCGAGCCACAAAACGACCTACAACTCCAATTTTTCTGGATCTTGATAGTTGCTCCAAAAGGTAAACCATTTGATCTTTTTTAACCTTGAAGAATAAGGTGACTTCATTATTTACAACACACTTTCGTACTTCCTTTGATTCTTGGTAAAGGAGGTACATGAGTGGATTAGCACTAATTTGTTTTATTACTTCATCCACTCGATCCAGAAACTGGTTAATGACCCGTAGG
>JAPUIM010000246.1 GCA_027297025.1 Bacteroidota bacterium
GAACCACACCAACATTCCATCCCTCCGCCAGATAGGCGTACTTATTACTTTCTTGGATCAGGGAAAAATAATGTTTCGGATATCCAAAGGCCATGGGATGGCTGTTGTCCATTCTCAGCTTGTATATACTTCCTGGATTTGAATCGCTGATGAAATTTCTTTCTCGATCCATATAAAGATCCAGACGCTGGGATAGTACTTCTTCTTTATCCTTAATCTTTGCAGTTGTTTCCTCCTCTTCCGTAGCAAAGCTTTTAAGTTGAAAATCCTCTTTATCAGCAAAGTTTTCCATGGCCCCCTTCATTAAAATCAATTGACCTCCACCGGTAACCCATGAACTTAAAGATTGAACCATATCGTCATTTAATTCATATGAACCATCGGGTAAAATAAGTACATCATATTTGGATAGTTCAATTTTTTCAAAATACTCAGTATCCAACACGGTAAGAGGATAATCAATTTCTTGATCAAAGAAGTACCATACTTCGCCAAAAGCCCCACGTGTAACTTGAGCCCCCGATAAAACCGCCACATTTGGCGCCTTTATAAAATGTACATCGCTAGAACCGAGATCTTTCCCTTGTGATACATAACCACTGTTGGTGGTACGCACCGGTCTTTTTAACCTATTGGTGGCTTCTATGACAATCTGATCAAAGTTGTCACCTAAATGCTGGTTGCCATTTCGAGTGGCAATCAAGGTGCCCGGACCGTAATTGTTACCTTTAATACTAAAGTTTAACTCTGCATAACGCACTCTAACATCCTGTGCCAATAACAGGGACAACCATTTCGCATCTTGCAGGTTGGTCCACGGGAGTAGATAAGCATAGGGCTGATCCTCTACAGTAAGTAGCTCAAAATCCTCTTGTTTAATAGCTGGTGAGGAATTAATTCTTTCAGTTAGAGCATAAGCTTCCAAATCATAAACATAAGGTATGGCCCAAGCAGTGATATCGTAAGTAATTGAATCACTTAAGTTGGATTGGGGTTCAAATAGTACCTGGGTCAATATTGATTTGGGCTGATATGCACTGACTATCCAATCATTGGTATTGATGGTAACAGTTTCTGTTTTGTTGGTGCTGTATCTAAAAGCACGAGTGGACTTCTTTACCGGAGACTTTCCATAACGTATTTGTTGATCATCCAACCATTGGAAAAGGTCGGTAAGTTTATCCGCCTGGTTATCCCCCTTAATAACAAACGTTTTATATCTCCCCCTGGGGTCATTAAGCGCCTTGGCAAAATAGCTTTCAAATTCGTCAACCACCTTATCGGAGTTTCTTGAAGTAATTTCCACTGTGGAAATACCTGTAGTAAAATGATGATCAATTCTATCCTTGAGAGTTAATGTGTCGCCTTGTTCCTTCAGAACCGCCACCCCAGCCCTTCTTCCACCTGCCTGCTCGTAAGTCATACCAATCGCTCCATTGAAAGAGGGGTAAGTGTCTCCATAACTTGGATAAAAAAGGTCGAATTTCTCCTTGGTAAAATACAGCCAATTGTTTTTATCAAAATATTTTATGTGATTTTCTCCAATGGTGGTTTGAAATTGCCTTTGCCAAGGAGTGATTAATTCATGTAATGGCTCTGAAGCAGGAGCGAAATAATACGGTTCATCAATCAATTGCTCGTGAAAATCCACATGTACATGAGGGAGCCATTGGTTGTACAAGGCAATCCTTTGTTTGGATTCTATTTGTTTTTGCCAGGCCCAATCACGATTCAAATCAAATAGATAATGATTGGTGCGACCTTGCCTCCAAGGTTCATGGTGTTCTTTGCCATCGATATTGGGATTGGGATATTTGTTTCTCACCTGGTTAAACCAATTAACATATCGATCTCTTCCATCGGGATTAATACAAGGATCGATGATGACCACAGTATTTTGCAACCAATTTTGTTTCTCGGTGAAACCAGGATTGGCCAACTCATATAAGGTGGCCATGGAGGCTTCGGTGGAACTGGTTTCATTCCCATGCACGTTATAACTCAGCCAAACGATGGATTTTTTAGTGGTAATATTTCCTTCTTCCAACTTGGCACGGCGCAAATTGTCCAACCTTATGGTTTCCAGTTGACCAAAATTCTCCGGTGAGGTAATAATGGCCACCACCAGCGGACGGTGCTCGTAGGTTTCCCCATATTCTACCAACTTTAAATTGTCTACAGATTCAGCTACATATTTGAAATAGTCAATGACCTTATGATGTGGCGTGAAACGATCTCCTAAATCATAACCCAAAAATTGCCCGGGGCTGAGAAGTGACTGTTGAGTAGTGGCCGTAAATCCCCAGAACAGTATGGATATCGAAATAAAGTATCTCATAACTTTCAATATATGGATTTTACTGCAAAACCTTTCCGGTTTAAGTGGCTGATCATAGGGTGATGTTTAGACCCACCCCAAAAATCTGCCTAAACTGAAGCCGGGGTCCTGCGCCGATCTGCACATCATTTTCATTGAAAATGGGCAGGTCAATATCATCATCGTAAATAAGTTGCATGATCAGATTGGTGGATAACCAATTGTTAACCTTTAAAATTAGAATATTCTCCCAGTTCACATCGATGTTGCCAAAATTATCCCTGTAGCTGGTAAATAGTTCCAGTTTAGATTCCAAATTCACATTTTCCGCAAAATCTTTTTTAAAATAACCTTTGAGAAAGGTTCCCAACTCCGATCTCATATTTTGTCCATCCTTCAACTTCAATCCGTTGGGATCCAACTCAGCCGGTTCGACTCCAAAAGCTCCGGAGTCGGCTAAAATTTGGTCTGTCACAATGGTGAATTTGGTGGTTAACGGAGACAACATCAAATAAAAATTTTTTGTGAGCTTGAATTCAATCCCGGTGGATATTGTAATATATGCTGGCGAAGCGAATTTGGAGATGGGAACCGAATCATTGGGAAAAGCAAAACCTTTGGCAAATTGGGTTTTGAAATCTATCAAGGTGCTCCATAGCCATCGCTCTCCACTGATTTTATAACCAAGCTTAGAATTCAAAGAGAATTTATCATCGGTTTTCCTGAGACCAATGCCGGTTTGGTCAATGAAACCGTAACCCAAGTCCAATGCAGATTCCCAGGAAATCTTGTTTCGATTGTAGTTTGCAAACAGTCTCAGGTAGCCGGTCAAGGCCACGGAATTATTGCCTCCAGCCACCCAATTGGTCAAATTGATTTGGGTAAAAGTTAATGTCCCTTTTAATCCGTTTTGCCAATAACTGGTATCGCTAACTGCTGTTTCATTTTGGGCCTCAGCCAAGTAGCTGGCTATAAAAAAAATGATGCCCATGGTGGCTATTCGTTTAATATTCATGGTAAACTTATTTTATAGGTATTTCATTTGACCTTAGGAATTCATTCTCCAGGGTAATACAAGAAAGTGTCGGACAGATAAGTTAATTCTCTGTATGGAGCGAAAATAGTGGCAAAATGCGCTTGGTGCAAATTTTAATTCAACAGGTATTTAATAGATAGTCCTGAATAATAATTTCGAGGCAAACCAGGATAAAAATAACGGGGAGAGGCCCCACCGAATGAAGAAGCATTGATCAGTAACATAGAAGCGTATTTTTCGTCAAAAAGATTATTTATTCCCCCAAAAAGGTTAAAAGTTAATTTGGTGCCAAGCATTGTTTTATAACCTATTTTCAAATTGACCAATGAATAAGAGTTGGAAAAAATGGAATTGTCATCTGTGATTGGTATTTCATCCACCCATTGTAAGTTGAAATTTCCATAAATGTTCCATGCAGTACCAAAATCACTGATCAGGTTGAATAAATTTGACGGAGTACCAGTGAGTTGATTTCCGGAAAAATCCTGATCGTTATTTATAAAATCGCTGAACTCATAGTCTGCTAAAGTATGGGTCACCTGTACCTGCCAAAAGTTTAAAGGTGCATTCACATCCTGAATGATCTTGTAGATAACTGAAATTTCTAAGCCATTATGAGTGGTTCTACCGGCATTGACACCTACAAACTGGTCCTGACCAATTCTTTCCGCCACCAGCAAGTCCTTAATGCGCATGGTATAGAGTGAGCCGTCAAAAAACAATCGGTTATTTAATAAATTCCCCCGGGCCCCAATCTCGAAATTATACCCGGTTTCGGGTTGGATATCGGTATTGATCTGGCCGTCGGGGGTTAGTGTTTCACTTAGCGATGGCGGGGAAAAGCCATGGCTTATATTGCCATAGATGGCCCAGTCGTTGATCCGGTGGTTAAACGCCAAGCGGGGAGAGACAATCACATCAAAGCTATAGTCACCGGTTTGGTCAATACTGTCTCCCACAAAAAGGTCTTCCAGGTTATACTGGGTATGATTAATATTGATTCCCGCCATTATTTGGGTCCGGGTAGAAACGGACACTTTCAGCTCACTATAAATATTCAAATATTTTCTTATCTCCTGATTGATGCTCAACACCGGTCCTATTTGCCTATTATCGTTTTCAAAAGTGCTCCAATTGAACCATTCCACAAAAAATTCTCCCCCGGTAGTGATCACCGGCTCCCAAGGCACTTTTAGATCCCACTCCAGTTTGGACCTCACCCCAAGTTGGTTAGAATTCTCCTTGAGTATGTTAAAAGGACGGGGTTCATTGGCATCTCTAAAACCGGTAAATACACTAGTAGACTGATGTAAATTCACCAATGGAGATGATCTCCAGGATAGGCCGATTAGACTTTTATCGTATTCCTCAAATCCCCTGGCTTGTTCCCAATTGGCAGCAGCCGCTCGTGGATTGGAGGAAAAGGTAGCGCTGTCCAGGGAGCTGGGTATGAAACCTTTCAAATGGATGAAATTAACAATGGAAGTAATCACATGGCTTTTCCCCGGATAAAACTGTCCCAGTAATGTTCCGGACTGACGATCGTATTCATTATTGTCTCTATAACCATCAGAGTGCATGGTATTAAATATGACTTTGAATCCTACATTATCTCCCTGTAACCCCAGTTGTGATTGTGTCCTAAAAAGTCCATAAGATGCCACGCTTCCTCCAGTGGAGAAATGATTGGAAATACCGCGGTTGCCTTTGATGGTAGAGAGATTGATTGTTCCTCCCAGACCCGCACCATAGATACTGGAAGCAGGGCCTTTGATGACCTCAACCCTGTCGATCAAACTTAAATCAAGGTCTTCAATAGTGGTTTCACCTTCTCCCGTGGATAAAGGTATCTCGTCTAAATAGGCTTTAATTTTATTGGTGGAAAAAAGTGATCGTGATCCTATCCCTCTCACTGTAATTCGATTGGTGCTTAATGTCCCGGAGTGCATATAAATTCCCGGTACCCTATTCAGTGCGGGGGTTATGATGACTTCGTTTTCCCTCTGTAAATCCCTTTTAGTAAGGATTGTTGTAGCCCCTGGTGCTTTCATTAAAGTATGTTGTGTAGGATAGGCAGACACCACCACATCACTCAAGTAAAAGTCATTGACTTCAAGTAACACCGTATAGGCTGTTTGACTCTGTTTTAAGACTATCGATTGGCTTTTATATCCAACATGAGACACTATCAGGTTCTCGACCGCTGTTGTTAAGGAAAGTTCAAATAATCCCAGTTGGTCGGTTTGTGTACCAAAAGTGCCCTCAGGGTTACTTATGTTGGCTCCTATCAACGGTTGGGAATTACTGGCATCCAATACCCTTCCTTTTGTAGTGTTTTGCGCCCAAGACATTTTGGAAGTAATCACTAACAGAAAAAAGAAAATTATTTGTTTAGCCATACCCAATATGCCTTTAAATGGTAACAAAGTTGGTGACAATTATTAACAAAAACTTAACACTATTTTACATAAAAATATGTGACATTTGCGATCGTTTTTGGAAGAACCTCGTATAATGGCCTAGAGCCTGGAGATAATTTGAATTAGTAAATTAAAATGGAAGTTAAGAAAAACAAAAATGTAGATATTCACCGGTTTAGTGGCTTGTTTTTCCAAATAGGGCTGGTATTGAGTTTAGCTATGGTGGTGATAGCATTTGAATGGCGTTCTTCTGATGATGGAAGTACCGTGGATTTAGGCAGTTTGCAAGAATTCGAAGATATTATTGATATTCCCAATACCATTCAACCTCCACCCCCACCTCCGGTTATACAACAACCACAAATAATTGAAGTTCCCGATGAAGAGGAAATAGAAGAAGAAATTGAGGTAGATCTGGATATCGAAGTTACCGAAGAGACGGTCATTGAGGAGTTGGTGTTTGAAGATGCTCCCGAAGAGGAAGTGGCTGATGAAGTTTTTACCATTGTGGAAGAAAATCCACTACCTGTTGGGGGTATGGATGCATTTTACAGATATATAGCCACTTACTTGATTTACCCTGAAATAGCTCGAAGAATGGGTATAGAAGGTAATGTTTTCATCGAGTTTGTGGTAGAAAAAGACGGGGCCATTACCGCCGTAAGATCCTTAAAGGGAATTGGGGCCGGATGTGACGAAGAAGCAGTAAAAGTGATCATCAAAGCGCCCAAATGGAAACCGGGTAAACAAAGAGGTAAAGCGGTGAGAGTGAGAATAGTTCTACCCATTCATTTCAGGTTAAGT
>JAPUIM010000247.1 GCA_027297025.1 Bacteroidota bacterium
GATTATTGGTTGCCTCATCTGTTTAGCTTTTAACTTTAACTCCCTTGCCCAACAAAAAGTACACAGCAAAAAACTGGAAACAGTCAGGTCGAAAAATGCTGGCTTTTTGGGCAAGAAGCGCAAAACAAAAAAGGCCCAATCATCTCCCACCGGAAAAGAGGGTGCTCGATTTAAAAAATGGAAAAGGGATTTTAACCCCAGCCGTTATGCGGAATTGGGATTTGCTAATTACTCAGGTAGAATACAGGGGAAGCCCTCTAAAAATACCCGAGCTTACAAATACATTAAAAAACAGCCCCAGTATAAGGAGGGAAAACGAGGGAAAAAAAATCGCAAGCGAACCAAACCCCGTGGTTATGCAGAACAAGGGGCGGCTCTGTATCCGGGCAACATTCAGGGCAAACCTTTTAAAAACCCCCAAGCTTATAAGTACATAGGTAAACAACCTCAATCCGTAGAGGGCGGCCGTTTTAGAAAATGGCGAAGAGATTTTAATCCCAACCGATATGCTCAGTTAGGTGGAGCTCAGTATTCCGGAAATATCAAAGGAAAACCCTTCAAGAATGCTCAGGCTTATAAATACATCAAAAAAAGACCGCAATATACAGAGGGAAGCCGGTGGAAGAAATGGAAAAAAGACTTTAATCCCAGTCGATATGCGGAATTGGGAGCGGCCCAATACTCAGGTAACATAAAGGGCAAACCTTTCAAAAACGCCCGTGCTTATAAATACATTCGCAAACATCCCAAGCAAGTGGAAGGCGGACGTTGGAAGGGATGGAAAAAAGACTTTAACCCTAGTCGTTATGCTGAATTGGGCGGAGCACTTTACACAGGAAACATCAAGGGAACTCCTCCTAAAAACAAAATGGCTGGTAGATTTATTCGCAAACATCCAAAACGGGTGGAAGGGGGGCGTTGGAAAGGGTGGCAAAAAGACTTTAACCCCAGTCGCTATGCAGAGTTAGGGGGAGCACTTTATTCCGGCGGCATAGCTGGCAAGCCTTCCTACATGGCCAAGAGAAAAGCAGATTTGAACTATTCAGGGTATCTTACCCGTCAAAAAATAAGTAAAAAGAATTTAGCTAGAACAAGGATTAATTATCCTGGGTATCTTACCCGTCAAAAAGTAAGTAAAAAGAATTTAGCTAGAACAGGAATTAATTATTCTGGTTATCTCACGGCTACAAAACGCCAAAGAAGAAGCCCCAGTAAAGAGATCAACTATTCAGGATACCTGACAAGAAATCTCCGGCAAGTACCCCAACAATACAAGGAAATCAGAGCGTATCAGGGAAACTTAGTTAGCCGTAAAAAGGTTAATAAATCGGTTGGTGCGGATTATCAAGGTGATATAGTGCTCAGAAAGTTTGGCTTTGGAGGGATTACCAGAGCACAATATATGGCCAAAAAGAATAAGGACATCCCAAAGTTCAACGGAAAAGTGAAGTTTAAGCAACCCAAAACAAATACTAAGTTGGATGGTATTTTTATAGTGGTCAAAAATCCAACCTCAATGAAACAAAAAGAAACTATTCGGAAACGGTCACTTTTCCTCTCCAAGATATTTAGAAATAGGGAACAACCTCCTGATTTTAAGAAAAAGATCCGTAGACCTAAGTATGATCGGAAGGAAAAAGAAATTTGGTATGAATAATAATGAATTGGATAGAGTTAAATAGCAAGGAAATATTGGAAGAAGCTAGAAACGCTTCCCACCAGGAACCAGTAGTATTGTTAAAATATAGTAATAGGTGCTCTTTAAGTAGCCTGACCCTGGACAGATTGGAAAGGTCTTGGATCGAAGATGAGATGGCTGTGATCAAAACCTATTTTTTAGATTTGATTGCTTACCGTGATATTTCGGATTTGGTGGCACAAATTTTTAATGTCCGACATGAGTCCCCACAAGTTTTAGTGATCTACAAGGGTGAGTGTACCTTCCACAGTTCACATTTTGCTGTTTCTTATGAAACTCTAAAGGATCAAATAAATACCCATCGGTCATCAGTTAGTGGTTGATCAGAAATTAAAAGAGATCTTTTGTTTAATATTTGGATCCAGGCTCAAGGCAACTGGACAAGTACGGGCGGCATGTTTAAGAGATTCTAAAAATTCTGGAGAACCCTTAGGTTCAGGCCAATAAAAATCAATGCAGATCTCGGCAACTTTACGAGGATTGGATTGCATCACTTTAGTTATTTCAGAGGTCAATCCGGTCATTTCCATTTGCTCTTTTTGAGCCGTTATGCCCATTAAAGTTTCCATACAACTGCTAAGGGCCGCACACACCAGGTCGGTAGGTGAAAACGCTTCACCTCTACCATGATTGTCTATGGGGGCATCGGTTATTATAACCTGACCAGACTTGATATGAGTGGCCTGGGTTCTCAACTGATTTAGATATAGACTTTTCATTGTTACCATACAACTAATTTTTATTTTTTTGCGTTAATCTAAAAATGGCTATTTTTAAAAATAAAACCCATCTTTTCGAATGAAATTCTTACTGAAATTCTGTTTGGGGTTTAATTTATTAAGCCTAGTGAGTGTTTCCGCCTGGGCACAAGACGATGATATATATGAATATACCTCAGAGTTCGTTTGGGGTATCAATAAAAATACCAATGGTGGCCTGATTGGAGGTTTAATTTTTCGCCACAGCAAGTTGATCGATGAGGATGTATTCCGTACCATTGGATGGGAATTAATGAATGTGAAACATCCTCAAGAGTATAGATTTAATTCTTTTACCGGCAACAGTTTTATTTGGGCCAAGGAACACTACCTGTATTCAATAAGATTTCAATATGGGCGAAATTGGGTAATCTTTAAAAAGGCTCCTCAGCAGGGTGTTCAAATTGATGTTAACATCGCCGGAGGGCCAACTCTTGGTATTGAGGCCCCCTATTACATTGAGATCCAAACAGGAGTGAGTTCTCGGGAAAAGGTGGCTTTTGATCCTAAAAAGCACGGTAATAGCTTCAATACCATTATTGGAACGGGAGGACTGTTTCAAGGTTTGGGTGAATCTGACTTGGAGTTGGGTTTAAATTTCAAAACAGGATTGAGTTTTGAATTTGGCACATTTAAAAGCAATGTGACAGGATTTGAGGTGGGGTTTCAGCTAGAGGCCTTTCCGCGAAAAATAATACTAGTACCCTTTGCCGATAATCGAAGCTTTTATTCCTCAGTATTCCTCACCCTATTCTACGGCTCACGGAAGTAATTACTATTTCCTTAGCTATTTTCTTAAGTTTGTAAAATAAACACTTGAGATGATTGAAGTCCCAGTAATTTCAAAGATCACCCAACCACGTAAGAAACGTCCAGACTGGCTTCGGGTAAAGCTCCCGGTTGGTCAGGAATATGCCAAAATCAGAAGATTGGTGGATGAATATAAACTTCATACCATTTGTGAGAGCGGGAACTGTCCTAATATGGGTGAGTGTTGGGGAGCGGGTACAGCTACCTTTATGATACTGGGGAATGTATGTACCAGGGGATGCTCATTTTGTGCAGTGGCTACCGGTCGTCCACCGGAATACGATACCGATGAGCCCAAAAGGGTGGCGGAAGCGATTAAATTGATGGGTGTCAAACACGCGGTAATCACTTCTGTAAATAGGGATGAACTGAAAGACAAGGGAGCAGAAATATGGTATCAAACTGTGATTGAGGTAAAGGGGCTTAGTCCTGACACCACTATTGAAACCTTAATCCCGGATGTCAAAGGGAATTGGGAAGCTCTGTACAGAATGATCAGCGCTAGTCAGGAGGTGGTATCTCATAACATGGAAACCGTAGAAAGATTATATCGTCCAGTGCGTCCACAGGCGAAATAT
>JAPUIM010000248.1 GCA_027297025.1 Bacteroidota bacterium
GTTTTTGGATCTGATTTTCTGGTACAAGACGAGGGATTCGCCTTTGATAATGTCCAGGTTTTGGACGATTTAACCTCACCCTCAGATCTGACCAATAATCCAACTGCTAATTCCATTAAATTAAAATGGTTAGATAATTCGAATAACGAGACTGGTTTCGAAATTGAGAGATCAAAAGATAATGACCTTAACTTCAAATTAATTACTACGGTAGATAAGGATAAAACCTCATTTAACGATAAAAATGTTAACAATGAATTTGTGTATTTCTATCGGCTTGCATCGGTCAATAACCAAGGAACGTCTGAATTCTCTAACGTAGTAAATACCGGCCTGATTCCATTAAGTCCTAGCGGTTTGGTAATTGATGCATCACCTGGAGATGTAATCCTCGGTTGGTTGGATAATTCGAATAATGAAAATGAATTCGTAGTGGAACGATCTCTAACTGATAATCAGAATTTTGAGGAGATAGGTCGGGTAGGGGAGGATATTATTACTATTACCGATGAAGATTTGGATGGTGTTACTGAATTTGTCTACAGGGTAGCAGCAGCTAATGACTGGGGGCAATCTGATTTTTCCGATGAAGTTTCGGTGATTACCGTGGGATTTAAAGATGAGCTATTTGAGGAATTACAAATTTATCCTAATCCCACCAATGGAAAAATAAAAATTGTTTGGGGCAAATCGCAATTGGTGAATGGCCAGATTTTGATAAGGGATGTTTCAGGTAGGGTGGTTGTAAATGCTGAACGCTTAGTACAAAATCAAATCATGGATTTAGATATGTCTCAATTGCAATCAGGTGTGTATATAGTTGAATTCATTGCAAATAATAGAATTCTAACCTTTAGGAAAATATTGAAACAATAAGAAATTAACCACCACCACCACTGGGTCTTCGATTTTGTTGTCTTTCCCTTAATTTTTGTAATATCATTTTTTTGAAATCCTCTTCCACTTTGATCAATTGAACCACCTGCTTAGGGGTTATTACCTCTTTGAATTTTTCCATATACTCCCGGTCCAGATCAAGCTCCTTTTGCTGATTATTGAGGTATAATTCTATAATTGCATTGGCATTTTCATCATTTAACTCTGAATGTTGAATGTCTATTTTGGCTTTGGCTAATTCTATTTTAAGCTCTTTTTTCTTGCTGTTTAGTTCATTATAAAGAGGCCAAAAAATCTGCGCCTGTTTGGAAGACAAATTTAATCTTTCGGTAATGATGCCGATTTTTGCACTTTCCAATCTAGCTTTAAGATCTCTTTGTTGGGCAAACCCAAACTGCCAACTAGCAACAATGAAAATGGCTATTGTCAGATATCTCATAATTTGTAAGGTTAGTGTTATATAATTCCTTCATTTAATAAATCTTCTTCATCCAAATACTCCAACAAAATATCTTCACCAGGCAATTCTTCCAACGATTCGAACTCATTAACTAGAATCTGGGTTAATTCTTCTCCCGATAATTGTAGTATTTCTGCTAATTCGTAAGAAGTCATCTTACTATCTTGCATATAATCAATTATTTCTTCAGTGGATATTTCTGCTAATAGTTGTTCAGTAACCGATTGATTGTCAGACTTGGTCCAGATGGCCACCGCTATTATTATCAACATCGCTGGGATAGCATATTTTAACGAACCAACAAACACCGGCAGGGATAAGATGGATTCCTTTTCTTTAGTCCTTGCTTGAATGATTGAGGGAAGATTATCGAAATATCCATCAGGTACAGTGAAGATATTCCGTTTGGGTATGCCGTGTAGCTTTTTTGGATTACCTTTTTTCATTATAGTTTATTTCTCCTTTTGTTTGGACAAAAGTCACCGACAAAGGTTTAATCTGAAATTAAAAATTCCTTAATCTTTTTTACTGCGTGATGATAACTGGCCTTTAAACTACCAATACTGGTGTTAGTTATCTCCGCTATTTCGTCATATTTCATTTCATCATAGTATTTCATATTAAATACCATTTTTTGTTTATCTGGAAGTGTCAATAATGCCTTTTGCAATTTATTTTGAACCTCATCACCACTTATATATGCCGATTGTTCTAATTTCTGATTCAACTCCGCCGAAACATCAACTATGGGCAGGAAATATCTATTTCTTTTTTTCTTTAAAAAATTTAAGCATTCGTTGGAGGCGATGGTATAAATCCAGGTATAAAGTTTCGACTCTTCTCTAAATTTATCCAAATTCTTCCAAATCTTAATAAATATCTCCTGTACCAGATCATCCGCATCATCATGATCGATCACCATTTTTCTAACATGCCAATAAATCCTTTGCTGGTATTTCCTTACCAGCAAATTAAACCCATATCGTTTGGTTTTCGGGTTTTTGAGCTTTTGGAGTAGGTCCCTGTCTTCCAAGGTTTGGTTATTTATTGGTTAGATGTAAAAAAGTCATCAGGGTTTAATATACCCGCCAAATCTAATATTTAGCCGGGGTAATAAGTTCGAATATATCGATTGGACGGAAGTTTCACAAAACCAATTTTTTGTGACCTCGTTAGGTTTAATGTATATACATTGATTTTAGTTATGACCCTGGAAGATGCCATAAAACAAAAGAAATTTGGAAGTGAGTATCAAAAATTGATTGTCAATCTGATATATACCGGTAATTGGATTAATGAAAAGGAGTTAATTTTATTCAAAAAATATGGCCTTACTGGTCCCCAATACAATGTTTTGAGAATATTAAAAGGACAGTATCCTCAACCAGCTACAGTGAACCTGATAATAGAACGTATGTTGGATAGAATGTCAAATGCTTCGCGAATCGTTGACCGATTGGAACGAAAGGAGTTGGTTATGAGAAAACAGTGCAAAAATGACCGTCGGGCAGTTGATGTTATTATTACCGAAAGAGGGTTGGAAGTATTGGATAAGATCGATTTAAAAATTGACCTGTGGGAGAGTAGCTACACTAATTTATCTTTGCAGGAGGCCCGCCAGATGAATTCACTTTTGGATAAGTTGAGAGCCGGGAATACCCTAAAAAATTAGACATTTTCAATGGTGATGTTTTTTATGATATCTTCTACAATATGAAATATCACCCAAATAATCACAAATATGGTTCCTACAAAAAACAACACCTTGTTGATGAAGGGTACTTCCTTTGTATTGCCATTTTTTGAAGCAAACCAAATATCGTAGTACTTTTCGACTAATTTTCTCATATGTGCCCTAGATCAGTTTAAGGGCTTCCATGATACCTGCATTTTCGCCTTTGGGTCTTACCACCAATAAGGGGATCTTGGTTTCGAGTTGTATCAATCGCTCAGATATGCTACCTAATAAGAAAGCAGCGGGGGCTGTTTTCCCCCTTGCCCCTATGATTATACCATCTGCGTGCACCTTTAATGCGCTGTCGTATATTACTTGAACCGGTTTTTCATGTCTGTCTAAAACAAATAAGGCTTCTACTTTGATCCCCTTGGTATCGATTTTTCTGATGAATCTTTTGTAATCCTTTTCTGCATTGGCTTTCATTGTTTCTCCGAATTCTTCATATGATTTTCCTGAATAATGATAGCCGATAGGAACATGATACACATTGAGGCAAGTAATTGAAACATCGAGTGAACTATTGACTGCGGTGTTAATTGCTTGTTCTACCGCCAAAGTAGAATGTCTTGAAAAATCAATTGGCACTAATAGCTTTTTCAATTTGGTAATGTGAACGCTTTCCTCAGGTACGATTAGAATAGAACAACTGGCTCGTCTAGCCAATCGTTGCGATAATATACCGCTACCTTTATGTTTTTTCTTGCGGCCTATGATGATGACATCTATATCGTTTTTTTCCGACCATTTCAGAATATTTTTAGTGGGCTGCCCCCTTTCAATCACGACTTCTGTTTGTACCACCCTCTTGGATTCAAAGTTATCCTTTACCGTTGCTTCAATTTCTTTTTTACGATCACTGAGAGCATTATCTATCAAATGGGGGAATTCTTTTAATACTTGATCCGGTATATTGAGAAACCTTACCACATGAAAAAAACTAACACTTTTAGATCCAGCGGTGTTGGCTATAAAGGCGCTAAGCCGCACCAATTCGCCATCCATTTCTGTGTGATCCAAAGCCACTAATAGGTTCTTTAAAACAGTCATAAAAAATTAATAATTAAACTACAATATAAAATGTTTCTTTAAAAAAAAAGCTTTTTAGCCTATTCTATTGAGCTGATCCACCAGCATTTCTATTTGCTCCTTGGAGTGTGTGGCAAAATTGGCAATTCGTATATGTTGTTCCTTAAATTTCCCATAGCCTTTACCTACGATTAGGCCTTTCGAGGAGAGCTGATTTACCACTTCCTGGCTGTCAATTTCAGTTTCCGCTACCACCACGGTTTGTGATCTGAACTTGGAATTTTTTACAAAAGGCTTAAAGGAGGCATGTTCTTCAATGGTATAATATAGTAGGGTGGACTTATATTCGGTTTCTTTTCTTATTTGGTCCAAACCTTTTTGGAGCATGTCCCGTGAAACTTTATCCAATAGATATATTCCTAACATATTGGGGGTTTCTGGAGTTTGGTAGGACCCGGCTTGTTTGACCAAACTAGGTAAACTGTGGTATGTTCCTAATTTCAACCCTTTCTGTTGCAGCGCATTGGCCTTTTCCATGCATCTGTCATTTACCAACCATACACCTAAGCCTGCAGGAAGACCAAAGGACTTTTGCACGGAAAAATAAATAGTATCAACCCGGTCCAAATCAAGGTTAACATAAGGGATGGAAGATACCACATCAACAGCAATGAGTGCATCGGGAAACTTCTCCCTGGCGGCATAAATATCCTCAATTGGTTGAGCTGCTCCAGTGCTGGTTTCATTATGGGTAAAAGCGATCAGCTCATTAGCATGCTCGGGGTCAATGTCTTTCCAACTGGCACAACTTCCTTCGGCGCAGGCAATTTTTTCCGCGTCTTTCCCCAGATCCACCGAAGTTTGATAGAACCGTTGGGAAAAGGCACCATTTACCAAATGCACCGATTGGCGTTCTACACAGTTTTGAATAATTCTTTCCCAAATTTCAGTAGCCGAACTGGTAAATAGAATATGGTAATTGGAGGGGACATTCAATAATTCCCTCAAGTTTTCCACCGTAGATTGAAAACATTTTTTAAAACTATTCCCCCGGTGTGATTGTGATGGAAATTGTTCCTTTAAAGCCTGCTTAATATGGTCTTCCACTGTAAAGTAGAGTTCGGAAGGGCCCGGTGTGAAATAGATGTTTCTGCTCATAGGGTAATGATTAAAGGGTGATTTTGGGAGGGCAAATATAGGAATAATGAAATCTAAACCACTAATTCCATTTTGGAAAATTTTCCATTCCAAATTAACTGGAGAAAATGGAGATGTTGGAAATAAATTGTATATTGTATTAGAATCTGAGAATTACTCATTGGGATTTCGGATTGTTTGTTAAACCTTAACATTTAAATATTACCGAGTAATTTTGATATGGAAACTGGACCTCACCTCTGGAACTCATCTCTCATTTCAGAGTCCCCAATTGATTCGGGGTTAACAGTGGATAGTTGAAATCATCAAATAGCTCAAATCCTGTTTTTGGGAGGTTTAATTAAGCCTCCAAGTCTCAATTGGGTAGAAAAAAACAAGGTCCTGTTCCTTATCTCGATAATCATCGGGACTATGGGGGCGGGCTTTGTTTTTATGGATCAGGGAAAAATCCCCATTTCTAGATAAGACACACAAATTTTGTTGATGGAATTGATGAAAGCTGAGGTGCGTAGGTCTTTCAGTTCTTTGGATTTCATCACACTATTTATTTCTTCATAGGCCTTGATCATGATATCCTCCAAACCTGAGTTTACCAACTCATATTCTCCAGCTCCTTTTATTAACTGAGCTCTCAGTTTTCGTTCCAGATTAGTATCGCTGGTGCTTTCCATGGCTTCAACCAATCTTTGATTGTTAAGTTCATTATACCTTTTAGTGATCTTTCCAAAAGATACATGAGAGATGTTTTTAAGCCATTCAAAATAGGAGACTACCACACCACCCGAATTCAAATAGAGGTCGGGAATAATAAAAACTCCTTTATCCAACAATACTTTTTCAGCTTTGGCACTAGTAGGGCCATTGGCCGCTTCAGCGATAATTTTGGCTTTGATATTTTTAGCGTTTTGTATGGTAATTTGGTTTTCCAAAGCGGCAGGTATTAATATGTCACATTCATATTCAAGTAGTTCCGCAGGATCGCTGATATTTTTGGCATCCTTAAAATTGAGTATTGAACCGGTCTCCTGACGATGTTTTTGTAACTCTTCGACATCAATACCTTTAGGATCATACACCCCACCATCATATTCCGCGATACCAATAATGATGGCCCCATCTTCCTGTAAAAATTTTGCGCTATAGTATCCCACATTTCCCAGCCCCTGAACAATAATCCTTTTACCCGGTAATCCAGGATTCAGGTCGAGTTTGACCATGTCCTCAAAAATGTTTACCGCTTCTCTGATGCCAAAGTAAACTCCCCTACCTGTAGCTTCTGTCCGGCCCCTAATTCCACTTTGACTCAATGGTTTGCCGGTGACACATCCCAACCCATTCACTTCCTGGGGATTAAAAGCCATATAGGTATCGGCAATCCAGGCCATTTCCCTGGCTCCAGTTCCATAGTCGGGAGCAGGAACGTCAATGGCTGGCCCAATGAAGTTTTTTCTTATGAGTTCAGAAGTGTATCTGCGGGTAATTCTCTCTAATAGTCCAATGTCATATTTTTTAGGATCGATTTTAATACCTCCTTTGGCCCCTCCAAAAGGCACATTAACCAATGCACATTTAAAAGTCATCAATGCCGCCAGGGCCTTTACTTCGTCCTCATTTACCGAGAGGCTGTAGCGAATACCACCTTTCACCGGAGTTTTATGATGGGAATGCTGTACCCGGTAAGCTTCAAAAACCTCAAACTTTCCTGCTTTGATCCTAACCGGAAAATTCATTCTATAAATGCTATTGCATTGTTTGATTTGATCAATCAGTCCTTTGGGCTGATCGGTATATTTGGAGGCGTAATCAACAAAATCGCAAACTTCCTTGAAGAAACTGTAGCTCGTTTGGGCCATATGGATTTGGTAAATTGGTTATTCTCAATTTACCATATTTTCTACAAATTTCTAATATAGAAAATATCGAGTATTAATCTTTTTTTCTAATACAATACGCGGAAACGAATGGTATGCTCTATGGCTTTGAGCGCCTTGATCAATTGTTTGTCATAGGCCTTGTCGATATCAGTGATCACGTAGCCAATGATTTCGTTGGTTTTCAAATATTGTCCTGCAATGTTGATTTGATGATCGGCCAGTACGTTATTGATCTTGGCCAAAATGCCAGGTACATTATGGTGTATGTGGATCAGCCGGTGAGCGTTTTTCAACTCCGGTAGTTGAAGATTAGGGAAGTTGACACTTCCAGTAGTTCCACCGGTGTTTATATTGTTGATCATTTTATTGGGAACAAAATTGGCAATTTTTTGTTGGGCCTCCTGGGTACTACCCCCAACATGAGGTGTAAGGATGGTATTGGGTAATCCCGTCAAAACTGACATAAAATCAGCCTCATTGGTTTTGGGTTCCTCAGGAAAAACGTCTATGGCCGCGCCCCCAACTTTACCAAGCTCAATATTGCGACGTAGGGCATCCAAATCCACCAGACTTCCTCTACTTAAATTTATAAAAATCACCCCGTCCTTCATTTTACGGAATTGTTCCTCACCAATTAAGTGATAATTAGTTGGTCCGC
>JAPUIM010000249.1 GCA_027297025.1 Bacteroidota bacterium
GTTTGAGAAAGAGATGCAAAAACCAGTGGAAGAGGTTATGACCAAGGAAAACCTCATTACTGCTAAAGTTGGGATTCAACTCCACGAGGCAGAAGATATCTTGCAAGAGCATCGAATTGAGAAACTTCCGATTGTCAATGGGACCGGGGAACTTAAAGGTTTGATCACCTATAAAGATATTCTAAAGAAAAAGGACAAACCAACTGCCTGCAAAGATCAATTTGGTCGGTTGAGAGTGGGAGCGGCAGTGGGCGTAACCAACGATATATTAGAACGAATCGAAATGCTGCAAAAGGCAGGAGTAGATATTATCTGCATTGATACTGCTCATGGTCATTCAAAGAGTGTGATCGAAGCGTTTAAAAAAGCAAAATCTAAATTTCCAGAGTTAGACATGGTAGTAGGCAATATTGCCACTTCTGAAGCAGCCAAAGCATTAGCCAAAGCCGGAGCTGATGCAGTAAAGGTAGGAGTAGGTCCCGGAAGTATTTGTACTACCAGGGTAATTGCAGGAATTGGGGTACCTCAACTTTCAGCTATCTGTGAAACCGCCAAAGGATTAAAAGGATCTGATACCTATTTGATTGCAGATGGTGGGATTCGATTTTCAGGTGATATTGCCAAAGCAATCGCCGCCGGAGCTCATAGTGTTATGATAGGATCATTATTGGCGGGGACGGAAGAGGCACCAGGAGAGGTGATTATCTACGAAGGACGAAAATACAAGTCCTACCGGGGTATGGGTTCTATTGAGGCCATGGAAGAAGGTTCAAAGGATCGTTATTTTCAAGATAACGAAGAAGATGTCAAAAAAATGGTGCCGGAGGGAATCGTAGGTCGTGTGGCCTTCAAGGGTTCAGTGGAAGAAGTGTTGTATCAATTGACAGGAGGTCTGAAAGCGGGAATGGGCTATTGTGGATCCCCTAATATTGAAGAACTGCAAAAAGCCAAATTTATAAAAATAACCAATGCCGGTATTAGAGAGAGTCATCCGCATGACATTCAAATAACCAGAGAAGCACCGAATTACAGCCGTTAGAGCCTCTTGGACTTGAAATTGAAATAATTACAGCCCCGGTTAATCTTCATATTTTGTAACTTGGAAATTCGGTAGGTCAGTTCCTTATGTTTTCACACAAAAATATCATTAACCTGAGTTTAGCTTTTGGCATTATTTCCTGGGTGCTACTGCTGGTGTTTGATATATTAATTCTATTCAGCACCATCAACAAGGTTGACTCCGGCATTTCCCCCCTAATTCCTCATTTAATATTCGACGTATTTGTGGTCTCACTATTCTTATACTATCGGTACGGTACTGAGAAAGCAGAAAGTATCAATTTTCTGGACCTCTTATGGAGGGTGTTTGTAACCGGGCTTATCGCCACCGTGGTGTCTCTGCTGATCAAACTCCTATTGATGATGCTTTCCGGAAATAAGCTGGCAGAAAATGTATTCCTGATCAATATCTTTTATCATATAAATCTGGGGCTGATTGTGGCCTTCCTGATATCCACATTCGTGGTCTGGAAAAGAATGATACTGTATCAAAAGACTAAGATCCTGATCAAAACATGGAATTTTTTCCAAACCTTACTATTTGTAGGTCTGATTTCAAATTTTTTCGACCTGCCTGTCTATGGCACAGCATTCAACACACTTTTTGTGTCAATAGTGGTTTTAGGTCTTGTACTTTCAATTAATTTGAAATGGGTAGCTTATCTCAATTTCAAACAAAAATGGAAAAGTATATTGTTTATCGTGCTGGTACTGATCTATTTAGGTTACTTTTTCCTGAATCTCTCCAGGTTCTCCAATAGTTACATACTCTCGTTTGATCTGCTAAGCCAGGTTTTCATTCTGTCATTAGTTGCATTTATATTTATCTATTCGCTTTTTTCGGTATTGGTGATTTTATTCAATCTTCCCACTTCTTCAGTATTCGAACAAAAACTAAAAGAGGCTCTCAATTTTCAAAGACTTAGCCAGTCTATTCCCAAAGGGGAAAATGAAGAGCAAGTTTATAACGTATTGTTAGATAGTTCTGTCAGCACTTTACTCGCTGATGCAGCCTGGCTGGAAATCAATGAAAATCACGGAGGGGATCCGTTACTTATTACTCGAGGGGTCACTGACCTGGAGGTGGATAACTTGAAGGATTCAATATCGCAAGGCAAAGTGAAATATTTGTTAGACCCGGGAATGGAACCCAATAAGGGTCCTAAAAAACTATTGGCCAACCTTAAGGGATCATATTTTAAATCAGCTATACTATTGCCCATTAGTGTGCAAGACCAAACCATAGGTAGTTTAACCTTGTTAAAAACAGTACGTGATGGGTTTAACAGGGAGATGGTGGACATTGTTAACACATTTTTAAATCAAGCCAGTATTTCTATAGAAAATTTCAGGCTTTTATCTGAAGCCTTGGAAAATGAACGCTACAAAGAGGAGTTGAAAATCGCTCGAAGAGTTCAAAGAAGTTTGCTACCCCATAAACTGGAGATCAACCAAGACTTTGAAATAGTTGCCTTTTCTCGCTCTGCTGATGAAATCGGGGGAGATTATTATGATAATTACAAGATCAATGAAAACAAGTTTGCCTTGATTATTGGAGATGTTTCGGGTAAGGGAACCTCAGCTGCTTTTAATATGTCGCAGATGAAAGGTGTTTTTCATAGTTTGGCACAATTGGACCTGACAGCCAAGCAGTTCCTGGTCAAAGCCAACAACGCTCTGGGATTGTGTTTAGAGAAAACTTCGTTTATCACCGCATCTTTTTTTATCATTGATACCACAATAAAAGAAATTGAGTTTGCCCGGGCCGGTCACTGTCCAACCCTTTATTACAGCAGTAAGAAAAATGAAACCTTCTATTTCAAAAACAAAGGATTGGGGCTAGGCATTATAAGAAACTCAGACTTCAAAAATTACATACAAACCACAAAGTTTGAATATAAAAAAGATGATATCATGATGTTATATACTGATGGTGTTACAGAAGCGAGAAACCAAGCGAGGGAGGAATACGGTTATGATCGATTACAGCAATTTCTTAATAACAATACCCATGAATCACCGGAAAGGTTAAAAAAACTCCTTATTGAGGATCTACATCAATTTTGTGGTTTTGAAGTATTGGAGGATGATTATACCGCAATGATATTGAAATTTAAATAACAACCATCAATGAAATTAGCCGTATTAAATTATGATTGATATAACTAAAAATCTGGAAGAGGAATTCTTTGTCGT
>JAPUIM010000025.1 GCA_027297025.1 Bacteroidota bacterium
ACCAGGGATCCAATCATTAAGTGATTTGCTAATTCCATTTTCATAATCCGAGTCTTTAATTTGATTTTCGAATTCCAAGGTCTCAAAAGCAATCACTATTTCATAATTAACAAGGTGGACAATGGGTTAGGTTAATGGTATATTAGGTGGACAATCATTCTAGTATTTTTGTAAATGTTTGATAATGAGGATATTGACTTATTTATATAATAGACCTGATTTTATATAATAGACCTGATTTGCTTTTCAGTTAACGAGCAGTTTAGCCATTCCGCGTCATAATTAGCATCGTATTTATTATAGAAATTAATGGCTTGATCATTCCAATCTAATACTTGCCAGGTTAATCCGGAACAATTCCCTTCGATTGTGATCCTCATTATTGCTTCAAAAAGTAACTTTCCTATTCCTTGCCCTCTTGCAGTTTCTGTCACCACCAGGTCTTCGAGATATAGACTACGGCCTTTCCATGTCGAGTATCTGAAATAATAAATTGCGGCCCCCAATATTTTGCTGTCATTATCAGCTACAATAAAATCAAAGACTCGATTCTTGCCAAACCCATCTTTCTCCATCATTTTCACTGTATTTTCTACTTTATTAAGCGCTTTCTCATATGCTGCTAGTTCTTTGATCAGATCTAATACCGCCGGGAGGTCATCTTTTCTTCCATGTCTTAAATGCAACATGACTTCTAAATAATACTCTATATCTCAATAATGTATTTGTTGAAAACTATAAACTCTCCTTTGCCAACTCAGGAACAATACCCATATTGTACCAGGCAAAAGAATAACGATCTGCGTTTTGCTCAATTCTCTTTGAGATTGGTGTACCACCTCCGTGTCCAGCTTTGGTCTCGATTCTTATCAACAATGGATTGGATCCCCAACCAGCATGTGCTTGCAATGTTGCTCCATATTTGAAGGAATGAGCCGGAACAACCCGGTCATCATGATCTGCAGTTGTCACCAGGACAGAAGGATATGCAATGTCCTTCCGGATATTATGCAATGGGGAATATGCCAATAGGTACTCGAACATTTCTTTGGACTCTTCCGCGGTCCCATAATCCGTGGCCCAAGCGCGTCCAATTGTGAAGTTCTGATATCTTAGCATATCCATTACACCCACAGCTGGAAAAGCAACTTTAGCCAGGTCAGGGCGCTGATTTAATGTTGCCCCTATAAGAAGTCCACCATTGGAGCCTCCGGCGATAGCAAGGTATTCATTGGAAGTGAAATTATGTTCAATAAGATATTCACCCGCTGCGATAAAGTCATCGAAAACATTTTGTTTTTGCATTTTCGTCCCGGCCTTATGCCATTCTTCCCCATACTCTCCGCCTCCCCGGAGATTGGGCTGGGCATAAATCCCTCCATTTTCTAACCATAGAATTCTGGATGCACTAAATGAAGGCCTAAGGCTAATGTTAAAGCCTCCGTATGCATAGAGGTAAGTGGGATTATTACCATCCAGTTCTAACCCTTTTCTGTGTACAATAAACATTGGAATTTTAGTCCCATCCTTACTGGAATAGAAAATCTGCTTGGTTTCATATTCCTCAGGGTTAAAATCAACATTGGGCTGTTTATATAGAATGGATTCTCCAGAGGCTAAATCATATCTAAATATGCTGGAGGGATAGGTGAATGATGTGAATGTATAAAAAATTTCATTATCCTCAACATCCCCTGAAAAACCCCGGGCAGTACCAATTGCAGGTAATTCTATATCCCACTCAAATACACCATGATCATCGAATTGCTTTACACTTGTTTTGGCATCAACCAAATAAGTAGCGAGAATTTTCCCTCCGGCCATACCTGCTGATAATACGTTTTCAGTTTCTGGTATAATATCCTCCCAATTCTCAGGTGTCGGATTATTATAGTCTACTTCTATAACCTTATTATTCGGAGAATTGAGATTTGTTTCTAGAAGGAGTCTATCTCCGATATTTCCTATTACGGTATGATCATTTTCAAAATTGTCGACTATGGAGATGAATTCTTCATCCTTCTTGGAAAGATCCCGCAAAAACAATTTATTCCCGCTTGTGCTTTCGGTTGAGTAAATAATCAAGAATCTTTCATCATCCGTTACCGACGTAAAGAACCTATTTTCAGGATTTTCTTTATTTTCAAAAATCAATTGATCTGAATCCTGTGGGGTTCCGGCATTATGATAATATATTTTATGAAAAGTATTGGTCGATTTCAGCTCATCCCCCTCTTTAGGTTTCGGAAATCGTTGATAAAAAAATCCATCTTTAAACCATGAAATGCCTGTAAATTTAGCCCATTCTATTTTATCTGGAAGTTTATCTTTGGTTTCAACGTCCATAATATATATTTCCCGCCAATCCGATCCGGAAACAGAAATCGAGTAAGCAAAATATTTTGCATCCTTTGAGAAACTTCTACTGGAAAGTGAGGTCGTTCCATCTTCGGAAAATTCATTAGGGTCGAGAAAAACTTCAGGCTCAGCATCGAGTGTAGAACTTCTATACATAATACTTTGGTTTTGTAATCCTTCATTTTTTAAAAAGTAATAATAATCCCCCTCCTTAGAGGGTTGAGAATATTTTGCATAATTTTCTAATTCTTCGAGTCTCTTTTTTACCTGACTTTTAAAGGGGATTTCAGCAAGGTAACCATGTGTTAACATATTTTGGCGTTCCACCCATTGTGCAGTTTCCTCGGAAGTGTCATCTTCCAACCACCTGTAAGGATCTGGAACATCTGTACCGTGATAATTATCAACGTGATCTGCTTTCCTGGTTTCAGGATACGACCACTCGGTTACTTCTTTACCAGCTTGATCAGCACAAGCTACTACAAGAAAAATAGCAGGTAATAACAAAAGTTTGTTCATAGTATTTATAAATTCTTTAGAAAGGACATTAAACATAGTGGATTTTACTTC
>JAPUIM010000250.1 GCA_027297025.1 Bacteroidota bacterium
TAGATTAAGGATACTGCATCATATTCTTCCTCTTTGTAGCTTTCCATCACAAATTCAGCAGCCTTTTTTACATTTTCGAAGGAAAGATCGGAAAAGAGCTCCCAGTAACCATCAATAATGGTATAGTCTCGTTTTTTAAAGTATTCGTAGGACCTTTTACCAATGGGAAGGATATGCAGGTTACCCTCTTTTTTTACATCTTCATATTTGTCCTTTATAAGAGTTATTGTTCGTTTGAAAACATTACTATTAAATGCTCCACAAAGACCCTTATCTGAGGTAACTACTACCAACAACACCCTGTCAACGGGCCTTTGGCCGGAGTAATCGTTCGCCAACTCATCGACTACCTGAGAAACATTATTGAGGATTTCATTCAGTTTGTCTACATAAGGCCTGATTTGAATGATCCGGTCCTGGGCTCTTCTCAACTTGGCAGCAGCCACCATTTTCATGGCTTTGGTGATCTGCTGGGTTGACATTACCGAACTGATCCGGGTCCTTACTTCCTTTAAACTTGGCATGAAGAATTATTTCAAAATCGTTATAAAACCATACTTTTAGGCAGCAAACCCTTTTGCCACCTCTTGGGCCATTGATTTCAATACTTCGATAGTTTTA
The DNA here is from genome assembly GCA_027297025.1 of Bacteroidota bacterium. GTDB lineage: Bacteria > Bacteroidota > Bacteroidia > Cytophagales > Cyclobacteriaceae > JAPUIM01. Next base: position 622 of record JAPUIM010000250.1, read on the forward strand.
TCCTCCAGTTTTCCTGATTGCAAAGAGTCGAGTGTATCCTGGTGACGGTTGGCCATCATTGTTAGGAATTCCTTCTCAAAATCCTTTACCTTTTTTATGGGTACCTTATCGATAAATCCATTGATGGAAACATAAATAATGGCTATCTGTTCACCTACATTTACCGGAGAAAATTGTCCTTGTTTTAAAATTTCCTGATTTCTTCGCCCTCGATCGATGGTCAGTTGAGTGGAAGCATCTAAGTCCGAGCCAAACTTGGCAAAAGCTTCTAACTCCCTAAATTGGGCTTGATCTAACTTTAGGGTACCTGCTACTTTCTTCATAGACTTGATTTGGGCTGCTCCACCAACCCTGGATACCGAAATACCCACGTTAATGGCTGGTCTCACTCCAGAATTGAACAAATTGGTCTCCAGAAAGATCTGTCCATCGGTAATTGAAATTACGTTGGTAGGGATATACGCCGAAACATCACCCGCCTGGGTTTCAATAATCGGTAAAGCGGTTAATGATCCCCCACCTTTCACTATATCCTTCAAAGAAGCGGGAAGATCATTCATATTCTTAGCAATCTCTTGGCTCTCTATCACCTTAGAAGCCCGTTCTAATAACCGTGAATGCAGGTAAAATACATCACCAGGATAAGCTTCGCGCCCTGGAGGTCGACGTAGCAACAAAGAAACTTCCCGGTAAGATACCGCTTGTTTGGAGAGATCATCATACACCACCAATGCCGGACGACCAGTGTCTCTAAAGTACTCTCCTACTGCCGCCCCGGTAAACGGAGCAAAGAATTGCAAAGGAGCAGGATCAGCAGCAGTGGCAGAAATTACCACCGTATAATCCATTGCTCCGGCTTTTTCCAAAGACGAAACCACATTAGCCACAGTTGAAGCTTTTTGTCCAATTGCTACATAGATGCAGTATACCGTTTCACCTTTTTCATGAAATTCTTTTTGATTGATTATGGTATCAATGGCCACCGCGGTTTTACCGGTCTGACGGTCACCAATAATCAATTCCCTTTGACCTCTTCCAATTGGGATCATTGAATCAATTGCTTTGATACCGGTTTGCAAGGGTTCATTTACCGGTTGCCTGAAAATTACACCCGGAGCTTTTCTTTCCAGCGGCATCTCATATAACTTACCCTCGATAGGTCCCTTTCCATCAATAGGATTGCCTAAGGTACCAATCACTCTCCCACACAAGCCTTCGCCCACCTGCACCGATGCAATGGTTTTGGTCCGTTTTACAGTATCTCCTTCTTTTATATCTTTAGAGTCTCCTAATAACACAGCCCCCACATTGTCTTCTTCCAGGTTTAGAATCAGGGCTTTCAATCCATTTTCGAATTCCAACAGCTCACCTGATTGCGCCTTGGATAATCCATATATACGGGCCACTCCATCTCCCACCTGGAGGACGATGCCTATTTCTTCCAATTCCGCTTCGGTTCTAAAATTAGAAAGCTGTTCTCGTAAGATTGCGGAAACTTCATCGGGTCTTACATCTGCCATATTTCTTGAACTTTATTATTACCTATTTTTTTGATATAATTTTTCTGAAAATTTCATCTTTAATTCTCTCAACCTGGTACTCAAGCTGTTGTCAATCTGTCGATCCTCCAGCTGAAGAATAAAACCACCAATGAGATCTTTATCAATTTTTTCCTTTAGTTCAATCTCCTTACCAAAAGTTTTGTGGATTAGTTTTTTGAATTCTGACCTTAATTCTTCGTCAAGGGCGCTGGTGGTGGTTATTTGCGCAGTCTGAATCTGCTTTTTGACATTGTAGAGATTATGGAATTCCTGAGCTATAGCGGGCAAATACGCTTCTCTGTACTTCCGGGTGATAATACGGAAAAATGCCAAAGTTAGTTCATTAACCTTATTTACAAATATAGATTCTAATATATTCAGTTTTTTATCGTGAGTGATAATTGGATTTTTGAGCATGAGCACAAAATCGTGGTTGGTCTTGCAAATTTCCGAAAACAACAACAAATCCTGGTTGACCTTTTCCAACACACCTTGTTCATGGGATAGTGTGAGTAAAGACTTGGCGTATCTTGAGGCAATTCGATATACCGACATGCTATTAGTTAGTTCAAATTTATATCCTTCATAAAATCCACGATAAGTGCCTGCTGTTCCTTATCGGTTCCCAATTTCTTTCTTAATATTTTTTCTGCAATACTCACCGACAAACTCCCAACCAGGTTCTTCACTTCCGACAATGCCGATTCCTTTTCATTTTTAATGGCCGCTCTGGCATCTTCAATCATTTTATCAGTAGTTTTAGAGACCTCATCTTTGGCTTCCTCTTTAATCTTGTTAGCTATAACGGTCGCTTCTTTTAAAATTTGGTCTCGTTCGGCACGAGCTTCATTCAACAGCTGTTCATTTTCCGATTTCAGATTTTGCATTTCCTCTCGGGCCAGTTCCGCTGAATTTAATGCATCTTCTATAGATTCCTCACGAATTTTTAATGAATCAAGAATGGGTCTCCATGCAAATTTTCGGAGAATCAGGAACAGCAACAAGAAAACTACTGCTTGCCAAAAAATAAGTCCCAAACCTGGGGTTATTAATTCCATAATCGTAACTTTTTAAATTTCACCTAAGTCCAAAAAAAGGAGCCGGCCTTAACCTAATGCTAAGGCGGTGGCTCCTTGAATTACCCTTTGAAGGATATAAGCAAGCAGATCACAATGCCGAATAAAGCAATTACTTCAACCAATGCAGCGATTACTAGCATGGCAGTTTGGATCTTTCCTGAAGCTTCCGGCTGTCTGGCTATGGCTTCCATAGCCGAACCTCCAATTCTACCGATACCGATTCCCGCTCCAATAGCAGACAAACCGGCACCGATTCCAGCTCCCATTATGGCAAAACTTATATCCAATAATAATGAACTTAACATGATGGTATATTTAAAATGAAAACAAATTTTTTCTATTCAATCTATTCTAATGGTTCTCCACCTGGGCCATTCCAATGTACATGGAAGAAAACAAGGTGAACACATAAGCCTGAATGGTAGCTACCAGTAATTCGATCAGGTTTATGAAGGTCACAATAAGAGTACTAGCAAACCCTACCATATAACTTTGAAATATGAAAGTCAGACTTATCAAACTCAGGATCACAATGTGTCCCGCTGTGATGGCTACAAATAGTCGAAGCAGCAGGGAAAATGGTTTATTAAAAATGCCGATAAACTCTACCATTGGCAGTATCGGAATTGGAAACTTCAACCACCAAGGTGCCCCCGGTGGATTAAAGATATGGATCCAGTAGTGTTTATTGCTGCTGGCCAAAGTCATTATGAAGGTGAAAAATGCTAATGTTAGGGTAACCGCAATATTACCTGTCAAATTAGCAGCCCCTGGCAAAAGACCCAAAAAATTGCCAAACCAAATGAAAAAAAACAGGGTCAGCATATAGGGGAGGTATTTTTCATAGTTTTTCCCAATGCTCGGTTTCACTATTTCATCCCTTACATATATAATTATCGGTTCAAAAAATGACTGAACCCCACTGGGTGCTTTTCCTTCATTTTTTTTGTATCCTTTAGCTACCGAAGTGAATATCCAAAGCAATATCAATACGCTTACAAATAAAGCAGTGACATTTTTGGTAATTGAAAAATCAAAAAAGCTGTGTCCGTCTTCTGCGACAATATGGTTATGTTCATATCTATATCCTTTGTATATATCTCCATGGGTTATTTTGTTAGAAAGGAAAAACACCAATCCGTTTTCACTTGAGTAGAGAATCACTGGAAGGGGAATGGTCACATGTATATCCCCGACCGTAAATAAATGCCATTCATGAGAATCGGTGATGTGATGCATTATTAGTTCGCCGGGATCAAAGTTTTCACCCTCTGAATCTTCTGCAGCCTGAGTTGAAAAAATACTTCCACCTACAGTTAAAAAGATCAGCAA
>JAPUIM010000251.1 GCA_027297025.1 Bacteroidota bacterium
TCATGCATCTTCCAACTGATGACTATTTCATCTCCTACATATTGGTAGATTTCTCCTTTTGAGTCAAGAATACTGGCAGTAGCGTGCGAATAGGTGTCCCTCAAAAAATTAAAATAGCGCTGCTCACCTAATTTTTCTGCAATGGTAGTGGATGACCGCAGATCAATGAACATGAAAATCCGCTCTTCCCTTTTGGGATGAAAGTACTTTCCCAATAAAAAATCCCGGAAAACCCCTGGCCCATATTTATCATGGACCAACAATACGATCAAGGTTACAAGCACTATAAGAAGCCAAAAAACATAGTTCGAAAGTCCGGGCAAACTGACAAAATCTAACAATACTGTCTGCCAAACACGAGAGTGATAAAATGGCAATCCTAACTCGCCGCTTTCAGTAAAGAGACCGGTAGGAATGCCTACAATAAAATACAGGACAGTATAAGTCCATAGCATATTCCACAAACTACTGCCGTAATTTTTACTACGTAACCATTTTTCCCATAAAAAAACCACCAAACTCCCACCGGTAATTCCTGCCAATATCCCTGTCATGAGACTGCCCTTGATATAGAGCGATAGGTCAAGATCTGAAACATCTCGTTCCAGGTCGATCATATTGCTATACACACCGAAAACAACATAAACCGAAATGAAAGTCCATCCTACAGTTATCCAGAAAATTTTGGATATCTGGGCTCTGAGGGTATTAGATATAAGGAGACTCATGCTAATGGTTGTTTAATGAAAAAATTAATTACTCTGTTAATGCCAGTACATAACATATATTTATATTGCCACTTCATATTACTATTTCATTGATTGAAATGAAAATTTATTTCCTGTCTGCCATAATTTATTTTGTGTTTTCATTACCTAATCGTAATTCAGTGGCACAGGAGGTGGCAGGACTTTCTTTTGGTTATGAGTATTTCCCCTCAACGGAACTAGTAACCCCACTGGTGGATGCACCGGGTTTGGAGATTGAAACCCAGACATGGAGCCTGTCAGGGGCATTTCCTTTGTCGTTTCAGAAGGGCAAGATAATCGTGTACAATCACATCAATTATAAGCACATCTCTTTTTCGTATGATAACTTACCCATCAGCGCTGTTGAAATATCGCAGGCGCAATACATAGAATACTCTTTTTTTATGATTGATTCACTTTCGCCTAAGTGGAAACTAGTGGCCATGGTGATGCCGACGCTGGCCTCGGATTTTGAAAGTAGTTTGTCCAAAGATGATTTAATCGTCGGGGGTATCCTGGGCCTCATCAGGACCATTAATGAAAACCTGGACCTTGGTTTCGGCCTTGTTTATATGTCTGATTTTGGAAACCCCATACCACTGCCTTTTATTTATGTGGACTGGCAACTAAGCCCAAATCTGAAGCTTAATGGAATTATCCCGTCCAGCCTGACTCTGGGAAGGAAAATGACCGAATGGCTTGATCTGGGATTGGAATTCTCAGTTGATGGCAGCCGCTTTCATGGTAGTCCTGCCAAATTTGGTGTAAAAAGACCTTTTATGAGATATTCAGAAGGTACTTTGAGTGCATTGACCCAGTTCCATTTTGCAGAATGGATCCATTTAAATGTTCTTGGCGGCTGGGGCTTTTATCGCAACTTTGAGTTTTATGAAGGTCGTGACAAGCAGGAATCCTTTGATATGAAAATGACAGGTTATTTTGGAACCCAGTTCATCATTGGTATTTGAGTTAGGGATCAAATATTATACTTCTGTACTAAGATCAATACCAACAAGAATAATATTATCAAACTAAGTATTTTAAGCATTACAAAGAGTGCATCACCTCCGAAGAGATGACGCACTAACCGTAGCAATTGAATAAACAGAGATTGCATAATTAAAACTCAATTTTATAACTTATACTGGGGACCATGACCTTGGACTGATTTTTTTCCATGGCTTGAGTTTGATAGTTGAATCTATATTCATCAAAGTCTTTTGAACCGAAGAGATTCTTGATCTGGATTGCCCAAACCCTCGAATATTTTGGTTTATTCTTTCTATGGGTGAAGGTCACATCAAACTGGTAGATGGATGGTTCCGATTTGGTGAATGCCATATTTTCATTGAATATCTCCTCTTGTGCTGTTATCGATGCTGTTTCATTAAGAGGGCTGGTCCTCATTCCTCCCATCAGATTAAGACCTAAATTCAGGCCTATCAATTTATCACCCTGAACACCAACTTTCCATTCCTTTCCACCCAACATATTAAAGGCATAATGACGATTGAATCGTGTGTCCCTCCAGACATTATCTCCACCACGGTATTCAGAATCGAAAACTGAGCCGGTAACCAGGTAGTAGAAATTATCTGAGAAGAATTTCTCGAAAGTGATATCCACACCATAATTTCTTCCTTTCCCGGTGTTTTCCAATGCCTGGTTAAAGAACCAATCCTGTTCAAAATTGATCATGGAAAATGAGCTGTCGGCAATTACCGGTACGTCATACAGCAATTGGTAATATGGCTCAACTTTTAACCTAAGATCTTCCTTGATTAACCAGTCATAGCTGAGCACCAGGTGATGTGCCCTGGCGAACTTGAGGTCTTTGTTTGGATTAGCCCCGCTCCCATCCTGAAGAAGATAGATCTTCATGTCTTCCATTTGGCTGTGATTGCCATAGCCCAGGCTTATAGATTTCTGGTAGTTGATGTTCCAGGTAAGACTTGTTCTAGGCTCCACAGTCAGTTGGTTGTTCAAGGCAAAATATTGACTATGAACTCCGGCATTTAAGATGAAGCTATCATTGAACCTGAATTTCGATTGGTGAAAGGCTTGCCACCGGCTACTCCATCCGTTATCGTCTACTTTTGTATTCAAAGGTAATTGATGATCTACTGCTTCCCTGATTTTCAGGTCATAGAAATGTTGGTGGTGAAGAATACCGGTCCTGATGCTATGTTTCCTGGAAAACTTGTGGTTTACAATTGTTGAAGCCGAAATGCTTCCCGTCATGTTCCGGACACTCTTTTCAGGCTGAAGTTCATCGAAGGTATTCAAGCGTTCTTCGTCCCAATAAGAGTCATTAATGGATGATGCTACACTTGATTGAAGAAGAGTATTTTCACCCAGGTTCAACTTGTGGGTAATTCCGGTTGCCCCAATATTAAAGCCAAATTCATTGTCGAGGATGTCGTCCTCAAATTCACGCTCTAAAGGATCCAGCACTAATTCTTCGTTCTTTTTCCCGAAGTCTTTTCCACCCACTCCCCAGAAGGAAAATTCTCCAGCCTTTGTGGGGAAGTTAAGTTTGAATGACAGGTCCTGGTATCTGATTGTATTAGTCTCTTCTGGCAAAACTGGTTCAATCAGTCCTAGGGTAGAGTATCGATAATTAAATAAGTATGATGATTTGCTGTTTTTAGAAAATGGGCCTTCCGAAGCTACGTCAATTCCTAACAAGCCTGCCTGGAAAGTATGTTCAGCTTTCTCATTGTTGCCTTTTCTTAGGTTCATGTCGAACACTCCAGACAGGGCATTGCCGTATTCTGAAGGAAAAGAACCGGTATAGAAATCTGAGTTGGCCAATACCTGGTTGCTCAAAAGGGTCACAAAACCACCGCCTGCCACATCTGCCCCGGCAAAGTGGCTGGGGTTAGGTATCTCAATGCCTTCAATTCTCCACAATACACCTTTTGGGGCATTTCCCCTGATGATGATGGCATTTTGACCTATTGATGACATTGTTACTCCGGCAAAAGCAGTTGCCATGCGGGCTGGATCGTCCAGGCCGCCAGCATACCTGCGGGTCTCTTCTACTGAGAACGACCTAGCACTAACTGCTGCCATTTCATTCTGTGGCATGTCCTTAGGTTTAGTTGCTACAATCACGATCTCCTTGAGGTAGATAGCGGACTCCACCAGTTGAATGTTCAGGGAGGTGGATTTCCCTGAATGAA
>JAPUIM010000252.1 GCA_027297025.1 Bacteroidota bacterium
TAGCACTTAAGTTACCCAATTTATTTAATTTTTTAGTAAAATGAAACTAAACATTGAAAAAATTATATTACCATAGTATGGTAAACCAGTGCCTACTTTACAGCTTAATGGAAATACTAGACATTGGTAACCCTTGTTAACAAAATTTTATTCAAATTCTTATGATGATGGGCGGGAAGATTTATCCCGTGTTTGGTAAGTATAATGAATTGTATAGTCCTTTCCTTCCTCCAAGGTACTGGTTGTCACCCATTTAGGATCAGTTATACCAGGTGAACCGGATAAATGCTTACTAATAGATGGGAGAGCGGAAATTGAAATTGACTTTCTACGATACATAAAGGCTATAAAAAAACCTGAAATGGAACCTAATAAATGCGACTCCCAGGAAATGGTTTCTACAGTGGGGAAAATACCATAGATCATTCCACCGTACAAAAATATCACTACCAGCGAGATAGCCACCGCCCGGATGTCCTTTCTCAAGATACCGCTGAAAAATAAAAAGGAAACCAACCCATACACCAGGCCGCTGGCGCCAATGTGATAAGCATTGCGGGCCAGCAGCCACACCAATACTCCGGTAATCAGATATATGGCAATGAATGCATCAATGGCAAAGCGCCGATAAAAATAAATGGTGCCGATTCCCAAAAACACCAAGGGAAAAGTATTGGAAAACAAATGAATAAAATCACCGTGAATGAAGGGGCTGGTCACAATGCCCACGGAGCCAGCCAATGTCCTGGGATAAATGCCCAACACCGCCAGATCCATAGAGGTGGCCCACTCCAAAAATTTGACTAACCACATAAGTGATACAAATGCTAAGGTGTATTGTATGCTTATCCGGAGTTTTGTTTCTTCTTTTTCCAAGCCATTCATCTTCATCAAAAGTAAATATCCTGTGGTCAGTCTATAGTTGTTGGCTGAATTCTACCATTCTGGTTTGGTCGCTAGGTGATTGATATACATTCCATCTCCTATAGCACTAAGCCATATCCGATTTTAAAGTTATTAATTGTGGCGGACTTTTACGATACCACCAGGGCTTCATTTTTACATACACTTTAAGTCATAGCCTTTCAATCACCAGTGGATTTTAAGGCTTGATCAACCGCCTGAAGCAGAGATCAATCCGAGTTCTTGGCATAGCTGTGGGTTTTACCTATCTTTAAATCTTCTAATCCCCAGGATTGAAATCTTAAATTATATGTTAATTCCAAGTCTGCTGCTAAAACAACTATATACACGGGGTAGCCTGCAAAATACCGGCCATGGTATCCGGTTCTCCATTAAGAATCGCCTTCAGGATGCCAATATTACAGAATTCATCAGCCTAAAGATAGGGGGCAAAGAAGTTCCATTAGATGCCATATCCATCGACTTAGGCAATGCCAAAAATTTATCACTAAGTGAGATCTCTAAAGAAAATCCTATCGATTTTCCTCTGAGGAAAGTGATCAACATCACCGCCGATGTAAATCACCTGCCCGAATCCATGTATGAACTGGAGATCTCAATCAATTCCAGACCTTTTGGGAAGCTTCATTTCAAAGTGAAAGACAGTATATCCAAACCCCAGGAGCCTGAAGTTAAACTTCCCAGGAATGATGAGGATGACTATAGTGAGGAAATCATCCTGGAGCGCCAACGATTTATAGAAAAATTCAGTGGCGCCAAACTGGAACACGTCGCTCATTATTCATTTGATCCCCACATGTTACAGGGCAATATAGAGCATTTCACCGGAGTGGTACAGATCCCCTTGGGTTTTGCCGGACCCATTCAGGTTCAAGGAGAACACGCCAAAGGCGAATTTTTAATTCCCATGGCTACTACTGAAGGTACCCTGGTGGCTTCTTATAATCGAGGCATGAAAGTGATGAATATGTCTGGTGGGGCTAGGTGTACGGTTATTGGTGATGCCATGCAAAGGGCTCCGGTGTTTGTGTTTGAAGACGCCAGGGGAGCCCGGGATTTTACGAAATGGGTAAAACAAAACTTTGATGAAATTGCCGCCCAGGCTGAAGCCACCACCAGTATAGGAAAATTGTTGTACATCGATGACTATTTGTCTAATAAATTTGCTTTCCTGCGTTTTAATTATACTACCGGGGATGCAGCGGGACAAAATATGGTAGGAAGGGCCACCTTTGCTGCCTGCAGTTGGATCCTTGACGTGTACAAAGATAACCCGGTGAAAAAATTTTACCTGGAATCCAACCTGGCTACCGACAAAAAAGCTTCCCAAGTGAATATCATGCATACCAGGGGTAAGAGGGTAACTGCAGAAGCGGTATTAAAAAGGGAGGTCCTTCAGAACTATTTACGGGTGGAACCAGAGCAGTTGACCCATCACGGGCAAGTGGCCAATGTGGGAGCTATCCTTTCCGGCGCCAATAACAACGGGGCCCATTCGGCCAATGGTATCACCGCTATGTTTATGGCTACTGGTCAGGATGTAGCCAATGTTTCTGAATCCTCAGCCGCCATTTTATATAATGAATTGACTCCAGAAGGAGATCTTTATATATCCATTACCATTCCATCCCTCATTGTAGCCACCCACGGAGGTGGTACGGGTCTGGCCACACAAAAAGAATGTTTGCAATTATTGGGTTGTTTTGGAAAAGGATCGGTGTATAAACTTGCAGAAATTATAGCAGCAGTGGTGTTGGCGGGAGAGATTTCCCTGGCTGCGGCGATCTCTTCATCCGACTGGGTCTCCAGCCACGAGCAATATGGTAGAAATAGATAATCTTTTAAAAACATGGATATAAAAGGACAACTGATTGAAATTTTTGATACCCAAAAGGTGAGTGACACCTTTAAAAAAAGGGAATTTGTAGTGGAGTATGCAGAAAATCCACAATACCCTGAATTATTGAAGTTCGAATTGATCCAGGAAAAATGTGATCTGTTGGACGACTATAAAAAGGGTGAGGACATAGAGGTATTTTTTAATCTGAAAGGGCGTAAATGGACCGATCCGCAAGGGGTAGACAAATATTTTACTTCCTTACAGGCCTGGCGTTTGGCTCCCGCAAATCCCGAGCCTGCTACCGAAGGAGGAGCACCACCTCCCACTGCAGGTGAAGATCCGGGCTGGAGCACCAATAGTAATGCGGAAGAAGGGGATGAACTGCCGTTTTGAGCTGGATGCTGAATGCAAGATACTGGATGCGGGTTGGAATAGGAAGTTATTTATGTAAGGTTTAACTCACCCCTAACCTCTATTAAAAAAGGGGGATATTAGACGGCCGAGGTTTCCTCAATTAATTTATTCAGGGATTTTTTGGCATCGCCGAATAACATCCTGGTTTTTTCTCCAAAAAACAG
>JAPUIM010000253.1 GCA_027297025.1 Bacteroidota bacterium
ACTATGTGCATCGCATTGGTAGAACCGCACGGGCCTCATCCACTGGAGTTGCCTTCACCCTGGTAAATGAACAGGATCTTCTAAAATTTTCCCGGATTGAAAAATTTTTGGGTCAATCAATACCGAAAATGAAATTGCCTGACAGTATCGGCGCAGCGCCAATATTTGAGAAGCCCAAAAGGAGGGAACCTAGGGGAAAGAGCTTTCAACATAAAAAAAGAAAAAAAAAACCGTCCGTAGACAACTTTACTTAGGCTAGCCAATTCAGTTTTTATGAGAAATGTAACCTAACCAGTTCTTTGAATTTTTATACTACCCTCTTAGGTCACATCCGGAATTGTGATTCTCCATCTATGAAAATATCCCGAAATTTTTGAATATTGATTTTTTTATTTAACTTAAAAACCCTTTCCCAAAAAAGAAGATTGTTACGGGGTTGTTGCGGGTAATTATTCTCTTTTTAGATTAAGGGAGATACTATTATCGAGGGGACAGGAGTCGCATAATATAAATGCGGATGGTTGAAGTTCTTTAATGTATTATTTGTTCCAATTTTCATCAACTTAAAATTTTTATAATTTTTTAATGAAAACAAAGGATAGTCAAGTTGCAGAATCCAAAAAAAAGGAAGGTTACAGAGTATATAAATTAAATGGAGTAGAAGGTCAGGTTGTGGCCAGAAAAGGCGGACCTACGAAAAGTCAGATAGCAAAATCCTCATCTTATCATAGTCTCAGACAAAATCAGAAAGAGTTTGGAGTAGCTTCAATGATGGCAAAAATGTTGAGAAAATCTCTGCCACCAGTATTATCCGGTATTTGCGAATCATATGTGTCAGGGAAATTGACCGCTACTTTTCGGAAGTTGGCTCAAAAAGAAAAGGGAAAAACCGGAACCCGGCCACTCTTGCTAAGTAAACACGGTCGTTTGCTCAAAGGTTTCGAGTTTAATTCCTCCTATCCCTTCAAAAAAATCTTCAGGGCAAAATTTCTACTCAAACAAGGTTCAAGCAGAGGGCATTTTATATTCCACTTTCCTTCTTATGTCCCTGAAAAACAATTGATCTTTCCTCAGGGGTCCACTCATTATAAGTTAGTGGGCCACCTTATTGCCATCTCTGATTTTGAATGTTCCGCACAAGAAAAAGGTTACTTGGCAAAAGCTCCAGAATTTAATGGAAAGTTCACCACCCTTAATAGTCCCATGCGGCTCATATGCCGATTTCCCCTAGAACCAGCCACAGAACAATTATCATTGAGTAATGGGAAAGACTTATCATCAGAAGCAGGACTTTTATTGATCATGGGGGTACATTTTTATCGGTATGAAAAAAACAAATACCATGATCTTAAGGTTGGTAATTCAATGCAGATCTACGAAGTGTTTTAATTCATCTGCTTTTTGACGCTGACTTTTTTGGCAACCTTCTTTTTATAATGACTCTCGGTTTAGGATATTATTTGAGTTTGTTCTTGATAAACTTCCATGAATTTCATTTTTTTGAACCTAATTCACTATTTTTTATTAAATTAAATCTTTGAATTATCGGATATTTATGTGGTTATCTTTGAAATTAACTAAATAATGAAACGGCTACTAAATATCACAATTGCCACTATGTTGATAGGTGGGTGGAGTAGTTCATTCAGTCTCTCCTTGGCCCCCCCCCGAATAACCACCCAGATTCTGCAAGATACTGTAACAGAAAAAGCCCGGTCTAAACCATTTAGAATGCGGCTGAACCAGGGACGTAAAATTACTAGCAAAAGAGAAATTTCCATAGAGATAAGGCCCAGGCAAAGTGCAGCTCTAATTGCCGAAATGAAAATAAGTTTAAGACCAGATTTGAGAGATGCATCGTGGGAACTCTTTAAATCTACCACTACTATAAATCTGGAAGGATCAGACGGTACGAAAACCGTTTATGCAATGCTAAAAGATAAAGCGGGAAATACCTCCACAATTGAAAGCGCAAAGCTTGAATTTGACACCCAAGCTCCCACCGGGGGTGGCATATCTATTAACAACAATGCCGCTATTACCAATAATAAGACACTCAAGGTAAGGCTCAATCTTAAGGCTACTAAAGCTTTCAAAATGCAAATTAGTAATTCCAGTTCTTTTGAGGATGCGCGGTGGGAACCTTACACTGCAGAGAGAAATTGGTTGCTCTCCCCCCCGGGAGATGGTGAAAAAACAGTATATGTCAAATATGCGGACGTAGTAGACAATACAAGTCAGGTTTACAGTGCTTCTATTTTGGTAGACACCACACCTCCGACTGGTTTCGTAGTAATCAACAATAACGATAAATATACTACCTCCCGAAATGTAAAACTTACAATTGAGTCTCCCAGTGAGGATTTGGTGAGCATTAGAGTACAGGGCCCGAAACCTAAAACCATCTCGGTTAATCAATCAATTGTCAATAATCCAATGACCATCGACTGGGAATTAGATACTTTGGAAGGTAAAAAGTTGGTGAGGGTATTCTTTCGCGATAAGGCCGGAAATTCCTCCACAGATCCTGGGACGGATGATATAATTTTGGATTCCAAACCTCCTGAACGTCCCTATCTTATGATCAATAATGGAGCCAAGTTTACTACTAATGAGGAGGGTAAAGTTGATCTGGCTATTCGAACCAGGGAAACTCCAATTGGTATTACCATGAAGGTGGGTAATACTCCTGAATTCACCGATGAGACAACTTATAAATATCAAGCATCTATCAAGGGCTGGATATTAGATATATCCAAAGATGGGTATAAAACGGTCTTTATTAAGTTTAAAGATGCAGCCGGTAATGAATCAGAGTTGAGCAAAACCAGCATTACCTTGGATCGTTCCAAACCGGTGGCCAAAAGTTTAATGATCAATCAAGGTGAAAAGTATAGTCATAATCCCGTTGTGGATATCCAGGTAGAAGCCGAAGGGGCCGATCTTATGCAAGTAAGTAATAAAGCAAATTTTAGCGGTCCGGTCAAATGGGTGACTTATCAACCCCATATAAAAGAATGGATTTTGGTAGGTGAAGAAGGAGTTAACCTGGTATATGCCCGTTTCAGAGATCTGGCGGGTAACGTTTCCAGTACTATTTCTGATGAAATCACCATTGATACCAAACCACCAGCAGGTAAAATAATTATCGACAATGGCGCAGTTTTTACGACTAATCCGGAAAGGAAAGTGAACATAAAAGTGCTTTACAACAGCTATGCTTCCCATATGCAAATTTCCAATGATTCAACATTTAAAGGAGCTCAATGGGAAAATGCTCATGACGAAATAAATGGATGGATATTAAAAGCGGGAGATGGTGAAAAGATTGTTTATGCTAGGTTTAAAGATGATGCAGGGCACTTTTCATCGACAGTAAGAGATCGCATCTTGTTAGATCTAACCCCTCCCCAAAGTGGTAAGATCATCATTAATCGCAATGCTAAATATGTTACCAATAAGGAAAAAAGAGTGCGTGTTCTGATTAATGCTAAAGATGCTGCTGATATGAAAGTAAGTGAAAACCAATCATTGGAAGAAGTAGATTGGGAACCGTACCAAAGGGCCAAGGAGGTTATTCTACAAGGAGAAGATGGTGAGCATACCATTTACGTACAGTTTAGGGACGCCAACGGCAACATTTCAGAAAGCGTGAGCGATAATATCATATTGGATAGAGAGGCCCCGGTTCCGAGGCTTTTAGTGATCAATGAAGGTTCTGAGTGGACCAATAATCCGGAGAAAAATGTTGACATAAAAATCAATGCAGATGGGGCAAGCTTGATGAAGATTTCTCAGGATGGTAACTTCAAAGAGCTCGAATGGCAACCCTTCATAAAATCCATACCTAATTTTATATTAGAGGGAGAGGATGGTGAGAAAAAAGTATATATAATTTTTAGGGATGAAGCGGGAAATGTCTCCAGCATGTTGACCGCCAGCATTAAATTGAAAAGATCATTTTAACCTTGGTTTGTTAACACATCTGCTATTAACCGGTATACTTTTCATTTATTATCGCGTTCAAACTTAATCCCGACCGTTTGAGTAAATCTAATTTAACCTTTGCTCTGATTACCGGAATTTGGCAAAAAACTTCAATATCCGTAACTTTTCACAACTAAGATTCGTCCTAAAACTAAGTTTTTAATGATTGCTGTTATTTATAGAACCTTGTAATACAAAGTACCGTAATAGCATTTGGAATATACCTTGAAAATAAAACTATGAAGCTTAGGCAAATCATCATTATCGGTTCAGCGGTTCTCATCATAGGAGGATCCATAGGTCTGAGTAAATTTCTAACTACTCTTAAGGAGGAGCCTGAAGAAAAAAAAGAAGCACCT
>JAPUIM010000254.1 GCA_027297025.1 Bacteroidota bacterium
CCTTTTTTTCTCAAGATGTAAATCGCCAGGTTCATATGGTAACTGCGATCTTTTCGTTGCTCAAATGCGAAAAGACAGTACTTGGGGAAATATTCAAAATCTGGGTTTTAATGTGAATAGCATTGCCTGGGACTCACATCCTTCATTATCACACACCGAAGACACCCTATATTTTGCCTCAGACCGTATTGGTGGGTTTGGTTTATCCGACATCTATTTTACCTACCGCCGAGGGGATGGGACCTGGGCTCCGGCACAAAATGTGGGGCCAATTATTAATACCCGGACAAATGAAGTGAGTCCTTTTTTCCATCCAAAATTCAACACCCTTTACTTCAGTAGCAATGGTCATTTGCTCAATTTTGGAGAATTCGATATTTACAAATCAGATCGTATTGGTAATATTTGGGATGAACCCAAAAATATTGGACCCTTAATAAACGGAGTGGGCAGTGAGTTCTATTTTACCATTGATTCGGACTCTCGCAACTTGTATTACGCCCGGTCATCGGGAAATAATTTGAAAAATCTCGATTTGTACTCCTTTCCACTCCCCATGGAAGCCCAACCTGGTGCTACTACCACCCTAATTGGCACCTTGACTGATAATGTGACAGAAGAACCATTTCAAGGAATAGTTTCAATTATTGATTTAGAAAATGGGATTGAAGTGGCTCCCAAGTTTCTCAGGCCAGACGGTAGCTATGAATTCAGTCTTATCAACAATCAAAATTACCTTCTTATTATTCAAGGGGATGCATTTTTTAGAATTGAGGAAATTTTCTTTTTGGAAGGAGATACTGAACTCCCGAAAACCACTGATCATATTTCCAGTAAAATGAAATTCGAGTCAATCGAGTTTGAAGTAGAAAAAGCCGACCTCTTGCCCGGGATGTACGGAGATCTCGATAAGGTAATTAATTTCTTATTGGACAATCCGGATTTTAAAATAAAAATATCCGGACATACTGATTCACATGGTACCCCGGAATTTAATCTTGATCTATCCAAACGCAGGGCTCATGCCATTAGAGAGTACCTGATCTACTTTGGCTCCATAGAGGATTCAAGGGTGGAAGCAGACGGTTTCGGCGATACTCAATCAATTGTCGAAGAACATACCAAAGATGATGCAAGCCTAAATCGTCGGGTGGAATTTGAAATTTTCCGACCAGCCAAATAGGAGCCAGGAAATTGATTTTTAGAATATTATTTTAAAAATATCATTCCCGAAGGCAAAGGCCATCAAACACAACAACAGTACCAATCCTACCTTTTGCGCATTTTCCAAAAAATTATCGGAAGGTCTATGCCCTGATAATATTTCAAAAGATAAAAAGACTACGTGACCACCATCTAAAGCAGGGATGGGTAATAAGTTCATGAAAGCCAAAACCATTGAAAGAAGGCCAGTCATTCTCCAAAAACGGGTCCAATCCCAAGTGCTACCAAAACTTCTGGCAATACCTATAGGGCCAGACAAGGACTTTACCGGGTTTAGCTCTCCAGAGAACATTTTACTAAATGCTTTTAATTGGGTTCCTATTATTCCGAAAGCTATGCCCGTACCTTTAGGGATAGACTCCATAAAAGAGTAATCCGTATATGAAATTTCCAAAAGAGGGCGGTGATAAATTCCCAGAGTATTATTCTCACCAAGCTCCAAATTGTTCAGTGTGAATAACTGCCCTTTTCGTAAAATTTCAAGGTTGAGAGTTGCTTGATCATACTGAGCCAAATAACCTTTAAGCTGGTAAAAATATTGAATGGGTTGGTCATTTAGTTTGACGATTTCATCGCCCCTTTCAAGGCCAACCTTTTCCGCACCGCTGCCCTTCATAATATCCACTATTTCAAAAGGAAAACGTGGTTCAAAAAACCGATCCGCGGCTCCTTCATCGGCAAATTTTTCTATAAAATCGCCAGGAATAAAAACCTTTAAAGTCTCCTCACCCCGTTGAACCGTATAATAACTATTATCTCCTAACAATACTTCAGGACCCTTTAGATCACTGAATTTTTGATATTCATGACCATTCACTTTTAGGATCCTGTCACCGGTTTGCAGTCCTAGCTCCTGACCCAATTGATAAGCTACAATCCCATGTTTGTTCAATTCTTCCTTGGAAACATAGGATTCTCCCAAACTATAGATCATGATCACAAAAACCAAAATACCGGTAATAATATTCGCAAAAATTCCTCCTAACATCACAATCAATCTTTGCCAGGCAGGCTTGGATCGATATTCCCAAGGTTGGGGTTCTTGTTTTTGGTATTCGGTATCCATACTCTCATCAACCATGCCCGATATTTTCACAAACCCACCTAAAGGTATAGCCCCCAGAGAGTATTCAGTCTCACCGTGCTGAAAACCGAAAATCTTTGGAGGGAACCCAATGGAAAACTTTTCCACCCGCATTCCAAATATTTTGGCAGCAATCAGATGCCCAAATTCATGTAGTCCCACTAAAATTGAGAGACTCAACAATACTTGTGCTGCCATTATTAATCCACTGGTTAATTGCTCCATTTATCTTATATATTCTAAAGCTTTAATTCTGGTTTCTTTATCGGTTAATATATGATCCTCAAAGGTAGGTGAAGATATAAAATCCATTTTTTGCAAACAGTTCTCCACCACTTCCGACATTTGCAAAAATCCTATTTTCTCATTTAAAAATTCATCAACCACTACTTCATTGGCAGCGTTGAGTACACAGGGCATGTTACCCCCTTTCCCAATTGCATCATACGCCAGTCTTAAATTACGAAAGTTCTCCAGGTCAGGTTTTTCAAAAGTTAAATGCGGATGATCGGCAAAGTTAAATCTGGGGAAATCCGATTTGAACCTATGAGGATAACTCAAGGCGAACTGGATAGGTATACGCATATCGGGTAAACCCAGTTGCGCCTTGATGGAGCCATCTTCAAACTGAACCATGGAATGAATGATAGACTGGGGATGGATGATAACCTCAATCTGGTCCAAGTCAAGGCCAAACAACCATTTGGCCTCAATTACTTCCAATCCCTTATTCATCAAAGTGGCTGAATCAATGGTAACCTTAACTCCCATATCCCAGTTAGGATGTTTCAAGGCTTCATGTTTAGTGACCAGTTCCAAATAGTCCCGATCTTTACCTCTGAACGGTCCTCCCGAACAGGTCAAATAAATTTTTTCAATGTGATTGTGAAATTCTCCTACCAAACATTGAAAAATTGCCGAATGTTCAGAATCAACGGGATAAATATTCACTCCATTTTTCTTGGCCAAATTGGAAACTAGTTCACCAGCCACTACCATTGTTTCCTTATTGGCCAAGGCAATATCCTTACCCGACTTGATGGCATTTATGGTTGGTTTCAAACCCGAATATCCCACCAAGGCAGTTAATACCAAATCAATGTTATCCATCTCCACCACCGATGCTACGGCCTCTGTACCCGCATAAACCTTAATCCCAAGGTGTCCTAATTCTTTTTCCACTTTGGTGTATTTCGACTTGTCGGCTATTACCACCGCATTGGGCTTGAATTTCTTGCTTTGATCGATTAATAAGTCCGCATTATTTTTAGCAGTAAGGACTTCCACCAGGAATTTATCGGGTATGGAGGAGATCACTTCCAGGGCTTGTGTTCCTATAGACCCGGTAGAGCCTAGAATTGCTATATGTTTAATTTGATTTTCGATTGTCTTTTGTAATTGCTCCGATGATATAAATTATCTTGCTTTAGGAAAGTTTATATTGATCCAAATGATCAACAATCTTACGGTCATTGGAAAGTCGTGGAACTTTATTTTGTCCTCCTAACTTGCCTTGCGATTTCATATAATCCCTAAATGCTTCCTTTCTCAAACTGACAACCTCCAAACACTTCAATATTTTACCGGCTATCAAATCGTCGTAATAAGAATTTAACTTTTGCAATTGCAAATTTAAACCTTTTTCAAATGTGGTCAAATCCCGAGGCGAATGTGAAAACTCAATGTACCATTGGTGGAGTGGTAATCCCTGTTTGGGTGTCACTTGCGGAGCAACAGTAAACTCCACTAATTCTGTTTCAGGATGCATCTCCAAGGTGAGTTTCATGGCTTTTTCTACATCTTCTCCAATAACATGCTCCCCAAAGGCTGAAATAAAATGTTTGATCCTACCAGTGACTACCAATCTATAGGGGTTCTTGGAAACGAATTTAACAATGTCACCCAACGAATAGGCCCACAAACCGGCATTATTACTTAATATCAGGACATAGTTCACACCAATTTCCACATCACCAATGGTGAGCCTGTCCGGCTTCTCCTGAAAATATTGATCATCTGGAATAAATTCGAAAAATATACCGCTGTCAAGTAATAACAACAATCCCTCCTGGGTTTGTGAATCCTGGTAAGCAATGAAACCCTCTGAAGCAGGGTATGTTTCAATAGCATCAACTGGGGCACCTATAGAATCGAAAAGTTTGGCCTTGTAGGGTCCGAAATTAACCCCGCCATGCACCATTAATGAGAAGTTGGGGAAAACATCTTTGATTTTTTTTCCGGTTTTGGCGATGATCCGATCGAAATACATTTGCACCCAGGGTGGTATTCCGGAGATTAAGGTCATATCCTGTTGGAGGGTTTCTTCAATAATTTCATCTATCTTTTGCTCCCAATCTTCAATACAATTGGTTTGGTAAGATGGCATTTGATTGGTGCGTAAATATCCGGGCACATGGTGATTGACCATACCCGATAAGCGACCGGTAGGAATGGCTTGGTCATGATTCAATACCGGACTACCGGAAAGAAAAATAAGCTTTCCATTCAGAAAGTGGCTATTACCTGTATCCTGGATATAGGACAACAATGCATTTCGGGCACTGTTTATATGATTAGGTATTGATTCCTTGGTTATGGGAATATACTTGGTGCCGGAAGTAGTTCCCGAGGTTTTTGCCAGATAAATGGGCTTGCCTTTCCATAATATATCAGATTCACCAGCTACAATCCGATCAATGTAATTTCTAATGTCTTCATAATCGACAATAGGTACCCGCTGCTGAAAATCTTCAAAATTATGAATCGAAGCAAAATCATGATCTCGTCCAAATAAGGTATTCAGCCCACCCCTTATTAATTGTTGGAATACAGACCGTTGAACATTAACGGCATCCATGGACCAGCGAGTTTGATCACGAATCACCCATGAAGCAAAGGGTTTACTTAACCGAGAAAGGATTCCCATTACACAGAACTGGTTTAGGAAGGCAAAGATCAGTTAATCCTGTAAAAAATGACGATCATTTTATAATTTTGCAGTTTACGAAAGTGCTTAGTTTAAAAACAAACAAAAGATGAAAAACCTGATCAAATTGTCGTTTATTGGATTCCTTTCCGGAATAATAGGAGCTTTTAGTTATCATAAGTTTTCAACCCCTGATATTAAAACCCCATCTTACAATTCCCTCCCGGTGGAATATAATTTTACCAGAAGGCCCGGATTCAAAGATCCTGTAAACATCAAACAAGCTAAGGGTCTTAATGAAGATTTAGTAACCGCATCTTCTCGATCTAGATCCAGTGTGGTTTATATAAAAACATTGTCCAAGACAGATTATGGTCGTAGAAGTTGGTTAGAGTGGTTTTTTGAAGGAAACATGGGCCAAACGGTAAGCAGCGGTTCAGGAGTTATTTACACCACCGATGGCTATATCATTACCAATAATCATGTAATTGAAGATGCGGATAATATAGAAGTCATACATGGGAAACACTCGTATCAAGCGGTAATCATAGGTGCTGATCCTTCTACGGATATTGCGGTGCTCAAGGTAGAGGCCAGTAATCTTCCCAAGATAGATCTGGGTAGTTCCAGGGAATTAAAAGTAGGAGAGTGGGTTTTAGCAGTGGGAAATCCCTTCAACCTCACCTCCACCGTTACCGCTGGTATTGTTAGTGCCAAAGGAAGGGATATCAACATATTAAGAAGCCAGTTCCCAATAGAATCTTTCATTCAAACTGATGCGGCTATTAACCCAGGCAACAGCGGAGGTGCCCTGGTGAATATCAAGGGTGAGCTGGT
>JAPUIM010000255.1 GCA_027297025.1 Bacteroidota bacterium
GTGTTATCATTAGCTCCTGCTCTCCAGGGAAATGGTTTGCCTTCATTGTAGGGTACCAAAGCTCCCCAAATTTCACGATCATTGACTTTGGGACTGTGATAAGAAATAGTAATATCGGTAATGCCAATAGTCTGAGTAACACTGGCCGCCTGGCTACCTCTGGGTGCGGTTAAAGATTGAGCTTGGAGCCCGCCTAGAGTAGCGATGGACAAGAAAATAGCGATCAAGAATTTTTTCATGTTTTTATGTTGTTTTGATTTTTTGATAGAGATTAAGAAAAAAAGTCGCGGTAGGTATTACCGCGACTTTTTTAAACTTAATTATCAGTTAATGTTTTCTCCCTTTTTCAGTTTGTCTATATTGGCTTGTACCCGATCCTTTTGAGGTTGTGCAGGTGCATTCTCAAGCGCTTTCTCTAAGTACTTAAGAGCGGTTTTATAATCTCCTTTAGCCGAATAACCACGAGCCAATCCATAATTCACCGGCCAGGTATCGGGGTTTTTCTCAGCATTCAATTCAAATATCTCCAATGCTTTATCCTTATCACCTGCGGTTATAAGTTGCCTTCCATATCCATGAATTTGAAGAATGGTAGCCATGGGAAGGGCTTCGTCCATTACTTTTTTGGATTCTTCAGTTTTTCCCATTTTGGCCAAAATTTGAGCTTTGGTGGACAGGTTGCCAAAAGTTTTTTGACCTACGAATGGAGCGCTGATAGAGGCATCGGCCCACTGTAAAGCTTGCTCCAGGTCACCGTCATTATTCAAGGCAAAATTGGCGGCCGCATTCCAGTTCTGATAGGTAAATCCCGGAGAAGATTGTAATTCCTTCTTCAAGTTGGCCGTTACTATGCCAGTTACATCTGCTTCAATTTTAAAAGGGATCTTTTTCTTTTCCCATACCAGTGATGCGGTGGCTGAATTAGTGGATACCTCGGCAAATTCAAAGGTGAGAAGTTCACGGTGAGACGCCTCCTCCGATTTTACCGTCACCCTCAAAGCATCCTCTTTTTCATCATAAAAGAAACTACCCCAGGCGGTGGAGTTTTTGGAGAATATCACGATCACCTCTCCATTTTCCTGTATCGCCATGTGCAGGCCGTAGGTGCCGCCAGGAAGATCCTGACCTTCCACCTTAATATCATGGGTGGTTACAAATAGGGTGTTTTCATTGGCTCCCGCCCTCCAGGGTGCGGCAGTAGCGGGGCCAAATCCCAGGTTGGTAAAACCATAAGGCACCAGTGAACCCCAAATCTCTCTCTCATTCACACTGGGACGGTGATAAGTGATGGTGATATCAGTGATACCTACTCGTTGAGATACGGAAGCTTGCTGGCTGCCCCTGGGAATGGTTACTCCCTGAGCTGTTACCTCAGAGGACCAAAGCAATAATACTATGGCCAATGCAGAAATTGAAGAAATTAGTCCTTTTCTGTTCATAATTTTTGGATTTTGGTTTAGTAAAGATTATTGGTATAGAAAGTGGAAATACAAACCTTTTGATAGGATGTCAACTGGCAAATTATACGCAGTTGAGAGCCCTGAAGATGGGTATTATCTGTTAACGGTGTGCTATGTCCACCAGTGGTAATATGCTCATTTGGAGCATGTGAATATGGACACTTTATTAAAAAAATCGTACGATAATGCACATCAGGATAATATTCCCCTGTCTAAAATCCATCATTTAACTATATCCGGGTTTGGCATCATATTAGTTGATATTCCGGCGGGGTATATGAAAATGAAAAAAATTTTAAAAGAGATAAAAGATAATCAGGTGTTGCTGCAGATCATTCAATTTTTCCTTATCCTATGCATCCTGCTCATTTGTATATTAAGGTGATATAAATCTACTTTTTTATATTTACCTGTCTATATTCAACCAATAATATTTTTCAGTCCAACTTTAGTTAAATTTGATAATTTAAATATTCACCATTATGATTAAAATTGTAACCATTCTGGGCACCATAAGGCCCGGAAACTATACGGGCAAGGCTTTAGCCATTATTGAAAATGAAATTGAGCAGCATGACGATTTTCAATTAATTTCCATTGATCCAAGGGAATTTAAGTTGTCGATACCGGGTTCCAATATAGATGCCTCAGATAGCAAACATTTGCAAACTTTGATTGAAGAATGCACCGGATTAGTCATTTCTACCCCCGAGTACCATGGAAGTTATAGTAGTTTAATTAAAATGGTTATTGAAAATTTGGGATTCCCCTCCACACTGTCAGCCAAACCGGTAGCATTGTTAGGAGTAGCCGCCGGGCAAATTGGAGCAATTAAAGCGCTGGAACATTTGCGAAGCGTCCTCAGCCATGTAGGAGCAATAGTACTACCAGGACCGGTTTCTATTGCTAATGTACAAGCCGTTTTCGACAAAGAGGGAAATTGTTTGGATGATAAAGTTGAAAAAAGATTGAGAGGTTCAGCAACCGGGCTTATGGATTACATACGTGGAAGCATTTGTCCTAAAATAGCCTTGGAAGCAATGGTAAGAGAGTAGCTGAAAAATACTATTTCAACTTGAAACCGTATATTCTGTGCTTCAGCTTATTGTTTATTCTCCAATGGGGATATAAATCTTTAGGGCAATGCGCGGATAAGAATATCGCATTTCAAGGGGGAGAATCGATCCGATTTGAGGTGTATTACAACTGGGGTTTTATTTGGTTAAATGTTGGGGAAGCGGAGTTTAAGGTAGATAGTGTGGAGTACCTGGGGCAAACGGCATTTCATATCAATGGCTACGGAACCTCCTACAAATTCTATGACTGGTTTTATAAGGTCCGCGATTACTACGATGCGATTGTAAATCCGGTTAACATACATCCTTATAAATTCACCAGAAGTGTATACGAGGGAAAATTCGTGGCCAAAAATATTTATTATTTCGATTACCAAAGAGGAAAGATCTACTATTCGGTAACGACCTCTGATTTGCCATTAACAGAAGATACCATCGCACTTCAATCTTGTACTTTTGATATCTTATCACTGGTCTATTATGCACGCAATGTAGATTACTCTAAATACGAAATTGATGAAAAAATCCCCGTTTCAGTGGTATTGGATGGACAATTATACAATCTATACATTCGGTATTTGGGAAAGGAAGTATTAAAGACAAAGGATAAACGAAAATATAATTGTATAAAATTTAGTCCGTTACTGATACAAGGCGGTATGTTTGAAGCCGGTGAAAATATGACGGTATGGGTGAGTGACGATCAAAATAAAATTCCCATTTTGATAGAGTCGAAAATAGTGGTTGGAACGGTAAAAGCCATTCTAAGTGATATCCAGGGCCTCAGGAATGATATTACGGCCCTCATTGATTGAAATCAATTTAAACCGGTCCAGACCGCTCATGGAATTCTCGAATGGTAATAAAGAACTCTATGGCAGACATAAAAATCAATAAGTATCCCAATAGTTCCAGCCCTTCCTCAGCTGCATTTTTTACCGATCGAATATATCCTTCTTCCATAACCGCCCTCCAAAATATTTGCCTGCCAAACATCCTGCTAAACACAAAAACCGTTAAGAATCCTCCCAAACATAAACCAAAACTCCGCGTACCTATAAAATACTGAATAACCTCCATCAGTCCTTTACGCCATTTGTAGGTCATCCACATTATACTTATGGCTGCAACCAAGGCCAGGGTTTGCCAGACCCCATCAAATACATAAGTATCCAGGTAAACATCAAGCTCCCTGATAAAGGCAATGGTAGCCGCACCCCCTAATAGAATGCCCAGACCTCTGAACTTTAGCCATTTGTGGGCAGATATATAAAATATCAGGGCGGTTAAAAACAAGGTGATGACTTGGAGGTATTCGGTCCAGGACTCTTCCTTGAATTTTTGTTTGGTGACCTCTAAGGCATCTACATAAATCAATTGGGAGACCAATAATAAAAGGACAGCATAAATCAATATTCTCAAGATGATATTCCTAATCGCAGGGTTCATTGTGCTGGTGAATACTATTCGGGTAAAAAAGCATAAAATCTGGCTTATAAGAAAATCAAATGGTGCAAATTTTATTAGAAATTAAGTTTTTTATTGATTTTGCTATGAAAAATCACCTATAATGGGTGATAATTTTTTACGATTTTTTGCGTTATCTTCATAACTAAATAGACCAATAAAAAATAAAATTATGCAGGTTGTAAAGGAAGTGTTGAATCAATCGATGAGTGATATTTTGGGAATCAAAAAATATTTTACCAACCTAGAGATGTTTCTGTTTTATACATCTGTCATCTCATTCACTATCATTATTTTTTCTGTTTAAAACAGTTGCCATAACCCATCATACATTTAATTTTTAGAGGGTACCTCACTGTCAATTTTGTTAATATCGACATTGAAAATGCCTACCTGGGCGTTAGACAGGAAAAAAATCTTACTATCCATTGTCACTTTAACTACTTCCTGTCCGCTATGCTACTCTGGCAGGTGGGCATTTTCAATAGTCGACACGAAGTGTAAAAAAGTCTAATGATTTTTTTGGGTTAAGGATGATTTTATCCTTAACTATTGTTTCAATTCACTGTAGAAATTATCCAACTAAGCACAAAATCTTCTATTTTTGCTGCTTGATTAGAAAATGCTGTTACCAAGATTGAAACAATGGCCGAATATAATTTTCAGGAAATAGAAACCAAGTGGCAAAATTATTGGCGTGATAACAACATATTTAAGGTCCAGGCCGATCCCTCCAAACCCAAATATTATGTATTGGACATGTTCCCTTATCCTTCGGGGGCCGG
>JAPUIM010000256.1 GCA_027297025.1 Bacteroidota bacterium
AAGTATTTAAACCAAAATTGTCTCAGTTTCTACGATTAGCATAAAATTTGTTAGGTATTTGAAGATCTCAGAGTAACCTGTACTCATTTACGATAAATAATACTGATAATACTTTATTGGCAAAAACAAATTAAATTTAAGGTTTTAAATTTCAAGAGGTAAATAGATGAATCTAATAGCTAAAACCCTGGCTAAAGTTTTTGGGACAAAATCAGATAAGGATATCAAGGAACTACTGCCTTATGTTGCCCCTATTAACGAGGAGTTTGAAAAACTTCAAAGTATCAGCGATCAGGAGTTAAGGGAAAAAACAGAAGAGTTAAAAAAAGAGATTGACGTCCATCTCCAAGACACAGATGACCAAATCGCAGTTTTACATAAAAAAGTTGAAGATAATCCTGATCTGGATCTCACCACCAAAGAGGAGATCTTTAACCAAGTGGACACTTTGGAGGAAAAAAGAAATGACAAGTTAGAGGATATCCTGATGCAAGTGCTTCCCGTGGCATTTGCCATCGTCAAAGAAACAGCAAAAAGGTTCAAGGAAAATGAAAAATTGGTGGTTAAAGCCACCCTTCTGGATAAAAAATTTGCTGCTGAAAAGGAGCATGTTACCATAGAAGGAGAAAATGCGATATGGTCCAACAAATGGGACGCAGCGGGTAAGGAAGTGACTTGGGATATGATCCACTACGATGTTCAGCTAATTGGAGGGGTCGTATTGCATCAAGGCAAAATAGCGGAGATGGCAACCGGTGAAGGTAAGACCCTGGTAGCCACACTGCCTACCTTTTTAAACGCATTGGCCAAAAGAGGGGTCCATATCGTCACTGTAAACACTTATCTAGCCAGGCGGGATGCTGCCTGGATGGGGCCGATATTCGAATTCCATGGCCTTACTGTGGACTGTATCGACAACCATGAGCCTAATACACCTGAGCGACGGCAAGCATATTTAGCTGACGTTACCTATGGTACTAATAATGAATTTGGTTTTGACTATTTGCGCGACAATATGTCGAGGGAAACTGGTGATTTGGTGCAAAGGAAGCATCATTATGCCATAGTGGATGAAGTCGATTCAGTGTTGATAGATGACGCCCGGACACCCCTGATCATTTCCGGACCTATACCCAAAGGCGATGAGCACGAATTTTATGATCTAAAACCCCGGATTGCCAAACTGGTGGACGCTCAAAAAAAATTGGTGTCTCAATATCTTATTGAGGCCAAGAAATTAATCAAAGACAACAATGATAAAGATGGAGGATTGCCCCTATTCAGAGCATTTCGGGGGCTTCCAAAATATAAACCATTGATAAAGTATCTCAGCGAGACCGGCATAAAACAGATCGTCCAAAAAACAGAAAACTTCTACCTGCAGGACAATCAAAAGATGATGCCTGAAGCTGATGAGCCTCTATATTTTACCATTGACGAACGACATAATAGCATTGATCTTACCGAAAATGGAATTGACTTGATCACTAATGAGGGCGAAGATCCGCAGTTTTTTATCATGCCCGATATAGGTATGGAGTTGGCCAGAATTGACAACGACCAAAAATTAAATGACTTGGAGAAGTTGGAACACAAGGATGATATGATCAAGGATTACCAGGTGAAATCGCAAAGAATTCATTCCATCAATCAACTGCTTAAGGCTTACACTCTATTCGAAAAAGATACAGAATATATTCTGGTAGATGGCAAGGTTAAAATAGTGGACGAACAGTCAGGGAGGGTTATGGAAGGACGTAGGTATTCCGACGGGTTACATCAAGCCATAGAAGCCAAAGAAAATGTGAAAGTGGAAGACGCTACCCAAACCTACGCCACCATCACACTGCAAAATTTTTTCAGGATGTACCACAAACTTTCGGGAATGACCGGTACTGCGGAAACTGAAGCAGGGGAATTCTGGGAAATTTACAAACTTGATGTCATCGTTGTGCCTACCAATGAACCGGTTATTCGAGATGACAGGAATGATTTGGTATATAAAACAGTAAGAGAAAAATTTAGCGCGGTAGTTGAAGAAATAGTAGAACTAACCAAAGCAGGACGTCCGGTACTGGTTGGAACTACCTCTGTGGAAATATCCGAATTGGTGAGCAGAATGTTAAGTCTTAGAAACATTAAACATCAGGTATTAAATGCCAAACAACACCAGAGGGAGGCTGATGTGGTGACAGAAGCCGGTAAACCGGGAACAGTTACCATTGCTACCAATATGGCGGGCAGGGGTACCGATATCAAACTAGCTCCGGAATCGAGAGATGCCGGAGGTCTGGCGATCATTGGCACCGAAAGACATGAATCGCGAAGAGTAGACCGACAGCTCAGGGGAAGATCCGGCAGACAGGGAGATCTGGGAAGTTCACAATTTTTCGTTTCCCTGGAGGATAATCTGATGCGATTGTTCGGCTCAGATAGGATTGCCAAACTAATGGATAGAATGGGGCTGGAGGAGGGGGAGGTAATTCAGCATTCTATGATAACCAAATCCATTGAAAGGGCACAAAAGAAAGTAGAGGAGAACAATTTTGCTACCCGGAAAAGACTACTGGAATATGACGATGTGATGAACTCGCAACGTGAGGTGATCTACACCAGAAGGAAGAACGCACTGTTCGGAGAACGACTTCAATTGGACATAATGAACATGCTATACGATACCTGTGACGATATCGTATTGAATGCCAAAGCCTCGGATGATTATGATGGCTTTAAGCTCAATGTATTGAGTGTGTTGGGTTTGGATTTTCATATCAGCTCGGAAGATTTTACCTCCATCAATGAACAAGAACTTACCCAAAGGGTCTATGATGAGGCTTTCCAGCATTACCAGGATAAAAATAAAGCAGTAACTGATAAGTCTTTACCCATCATCAATGAATTGCAAAAGACCCGAGGAGCCACTATCGAAGATATAATGGTTCCTTTTACCGATGGCAAAAAGCAAATTGGGGTAGTGGCCAATCTGAAGAAATGCATCGAAACCGATTGCAAAGAACTCATCACGTCCATGGAAAAGATCATCACCCTGGCCCTAATTGATCAAGCCTGGAAAGAGCATTTGAGAGAAATGGATGATCTAAAACAGTCAGTACAAAGTGCAGTTTATGAACAAAAGGATCCCTTGTTGATCTATAAATTTGAAGCTTTCGAGTTGTTCAAACAATTCATCGCCAAGGTAAATGAAGATACCATTTCATTCTTAACCAAAGCCACGCTTCCGGTTCGTGAACCTGATGAGGTGCAAGAAGCACACCATACAAAGGCCAAACAAAGACTACAGGAAAGCAAAGAAGAAAGCCGTTCAGTGTTATCCGGTAAAGCCGCTACCAACCGCCCACCGGTGGAAAAATCGGCTCCGGTAAAATCGCAAAAAGTGGCCAGTAGAAACGAACGGGTGAATGTTCAATACATGGACGGAAGTATAAAGAAAAATGTAAAATTCAAAACGGTAGAAGAAGACATCAACACCAGTAAATGTGTGATAGTCGAGGATTAATTATGGATAAGCTTATAACTTTTTACCAGACGTTAATGGTTTTTATATTCATGGATTGCAGTCCAAAAAGCGGTCAATATAGCAGTGCAGAGTATCAGGAAGATCTATCCAATTTTAGAGATGAGGTTCGTGTTAAACTAACAGAATCTGTGAACGCCAATCCAGATCTTGATAGGATTGAATATGTAGGAGATACGGAAAAAGCCCTTCCCGAGAATGATATAACCTCTCAAATAAATGCCCTATTGGATAGCATGACCGTTCGGAATCAGGAAATCCGGTACGTGCAGGGTTATACCATACAAGTATATAATGGTACCAGCCGGGAAGAGGCCCATTGGTCAGAAAAACGTATCTACCAAATTTATGATGATGCAGATCCAGTGATCAAATATGTACAACCGAACTTTAAAGTGAAAATTGGGCAGTACACTGATCGGCTGGAAGCACAACAAGTATATATGAAATTGAAAAAGGATTTTCCCAATGCCATCATCATTCCCGATAAAATAGCAATCCCAGAGTAAGTCATGGGCACTTCACTTATCGATAAGGTTAAAAAGCTGTCCCAAGACCAGCTGAGCACAATTATTGCTACCCGAAGGCATATACATGCCCACCCGGAATTGTCTTTTCAGGAATTCGAAACTGCTAAACTTGTAGCAGATAAGCTGCGTTCGTATGGCATCGAGGTAAAGGAAGGAGTTGCTACTACCGGTGTAACCGGTTTGATCCAAGGCAAAGATCCCGACTCCAAGGTTATTGCCTTACGAGCCGATATGGACGCTCTGCCCATCCAAGAATCAAATACCGCCGATTATAGATCACAAAATGAGGGTGTCATGCATGCATGCGGCCATGATGTACATACTTCCTCCTTGTTAGGAACCGCCTGCATCTTGAGCCAATTGAGAGATGAATTTAAGGGTTCCATCAAACTCATTTTTCAGCCAGGAGAAGAAAAGGTGCCAGGAGGGGCTTCATTGATGATAAAAGATGGGGTATTGGAAAACCCCAGACCTGCCAATATTTTAGGACAACATGTGGCACCATTTATTCCGACAGGCAAAGTAGGTTTCAGGGAGGGAATGTATATGGCCAGTGCAGATGAGATTTATATCACAGTACAAGGCCGAGGCGGACACGCTGCTACTCCTGAGTACACCATCGATCCCATTTTAATCGGATCGCATATTGTAGTCGCCCTTCAGCAGGTAATCAGCAGGAATGCCAATCCCAAAAACCCCTCAGTACTTTCTATTGGAAAGTTTGTAGGAGATGGAGCAACTAATATAATCCCTGACCGAGTGTTTATAGAAGGTACATTTAGGGCCATGGATGAAAAATGGAGGGCCGACGCACACAAAAAAATTAAAAAGTTGGCGCATAGTGTGTCAGAAGGGATGGGGGGAAGTTGTGAGGTAAAAATATTAAAAGGATATCCCTATCTACAAAATCACCCACAACTTACCCGGAGAACCAGAAAACGGGCCGAAGAATACCTGGGCAAGGAAAATGTGGTGGACCTGGACCTATGGATGGCGGCTGAGGATTTCGCATTTTATACCCTTAAACTGGATGCTTGTTTCTACCGGTTAGGTGTGCGCAATGAGGAAAAAGGAATCATTTCCAACGTACATACCTCCACTTTTGATATTGATGAAAATGCCCTGGAAATCGGACCAGGTCTGATGGCCTGGTTGGCACTTAATGAATTAAATAATTGATTAGATCTTTCCAACAATGGCTTCCGTCACGTTGATCACATG
Source organism: Bacteroidota bacterium (assembly GCA_027297025.1). Classification (GTDB taxonomy): domain Bacteria; phylum Bacteroidota; class Bacteroidia; order Cytophagales; family Cyclobacteriaceae; genus JAPUIM01. The sequence continues at coordinate 5,287 of JAPUIM010000256.1, forward strand.
ATCACCCACCTTCTCACAAGAGTAAAATAGTTCATTATAGATCAAGCTGCTTTGAATGTGGTAATCCCCTTGTTCAATACTTATGAGGTGCGCCCTTCTTAATTTATCTCTAAATGCGTCTATATCTTCTTCAATTTTTACGGCCTGGCCAAGTTTAACTTTGGCATAATCACTATCGAGGTTCATATTCATAATTTCCAATGCCCGGTCCACCACATGTAACATCTCCAGTAAATTGCTGGTTTGTTGTTCTGTAAACCACAGATCACTTTCATTCTTGCGCTCTATAGATTTAGACATCTGGTAAAAGATATCCGCAATACGTTCCAGATCATTATTGATGCTGAGCAGACCCCTTATATTGGCTGAAGATATTTTACTGAGATTTCCCTCGGCAGCTTTTATTAAAAAATTGGCTATTTCCACTTCCATTCGGTCAGTATTTTCCTCATATCTCCGAACTTTGTCCATGAGTTTTGCCCGTTTCTTAATCTTCTTTTTTACAATTAGTTGTTGGATCATAGTGGACATTTTGCCAGTCAGTTTACCAAATTTAGCAATCTCCCTCCTGGCTTCTAATATGGATATTTCCGGGGTAGGCATAATATTCACCCCTATGTAATCCAATCTAAACTCTTCGTCATCACCTCTGGAGGGGAC
>JAPUIM010000257.1 GCA_027297025.1 Bacteroidota bacterium
GCGATCATGGAACTGGTGGTGGTTTTACCATGAGTACCGGCCACAGCTATTGTAAACATTTCCTCACTCAGAATTCCCAGCACTTCGGCTCTTTTTAATACGTCAAGGCCTTTGGATAATAGGTAATTGAATTGTTTATGATCATCTGGAATAGCCGGAGTATAAATAACCAGTGATTTTGTTTTCTCTGATATAAGATGGGCTGGAATATGCTCAATCCGGTCGTCAAAATGTATATCTATACCCTCAGTTTGGAGCTGATCAGTCAGCTGTGTGGGGGTACGGTCGTAACCTGCTACATCACACCCGAGTGATTTGAACCAACGGGCCAAAGCGCTCATACCTATTCCTCCAATGCCAATTAAATAAATGATATGTTTATCCTTTAGATTCATGCCACCAATTTTAATATTTCCCCGGCAATCGCTTTTCCCGCATCGGGTCGGGCCAGTTTACCAATATTGTTAGCTAACTTTTCCAGCTTATCATTTTGATCAAGCAGTTCCAATGCTTCCTTTACTAATCGATCTTTGGCTTGTGAATCAGGTATGATTAGAGCCGCATCCGTCTCCACCAAGGCTTGGGCATTTTTTGTCTGATGGTCTTCAGCCACATTGGCGGACGGCACAAAAATCACTGGTTTTCTAACAATGCATAACTCTGATATAGCTATTGCTCCGGCCCTGGAAATTACCAGATCAGCCATGGCATATGCCAGATCCATTTCCTTCAAAAACTTGAAAATTCTGATTCTTTCCTTTGGATGGCGCTCCATTTTGCTTTGAAATTCATCGAAATAGATGGCCCCGGTTTGCCAAACCAATTGGATGTCGGCATCGATTATTTCTTGAATGTGTTCATAAATGCTGTCATTGATATTTCTAGCCCCCAAACTTCCCCCAACCACTAATATGGTTTTTTGTTGTTTTGAAAAACTGAAAAATTCAACTGCTTGATCTACCCTGCTACCAGCCCTTTCGATGTCCTCCCGCACTGGGTTTCCAGTGAGTATGATCTTTTGATAGGGAAAATATTTTTCCAGATTTTCATATGCCACACATATCACATCTACTTTCTTGGCCAGAAGCTTATTAGTTAATCCCGCATAAGAATTTTGCTCTTGAATGAGAGTAGGAATGTTTTTTCGTGTGGCCATATACAATAAAGGGCCACTGGCAAAGCCACCAACCCCTACAGCAACGTCAGGATTGAACTCTTTTAATATCTTCCCTGATCTCCAGAGGCTGGCCAATAACTTGAAGGGGAATTTGAGATTCCGCAGCGACAAACTTCGTTGGATACCACTAATAGGCAGCCCTATGATCCTGAAACCAGCTTCAGGAATTTTTTGCATTTCCATTCTTCCTTGCGCTCCTACAAAAAGTATGTCTATATCAGGATGCATCTCCTTTAGTTCATTTGCTATAGCTATCGCCGGATAAATATGTCCTCCGGTTCCTCCACCGCTAATGATAATCTTATATGGTCTTTTACTTGACACCTTTCTATTATTAGGCCGCTTTAGCGACATTCCTTAATTCGATATTCGCATTCATGGTTTCATCAATCTCTCCTCTGCTAACACTCAGCACAACTCCAATGGCTATCCCGGTAAACAATTGAGAAGTCCCTCCCATACTGATAAAAGGAAGAGGCAGACCGGTGATAGGTCCCAAACCTACCGTTACCCCCATATTAATCATCGCCTGTAAAACCAATGAAAAACTCAAACCTGCTGAAAGCAATCCACCATAAGCTCTTTCACTGGAAGAAACCGCAAGCATTCCCCTGTACAATAAACACAGGTATAGCAGTAAGACCACAATACCCCCCACCATCCCGTATTCCTCAATGATGATGGCATATATGAAGTCTGAATAAGGATGGGGAAGGAAGTTTCGCTGGTCACTATTTCCTGGACCTTTACCGGTCAAACCTCCAGTGGCTATGGCGATATAAGATTGTTCCGCCTGAAATGGAATCTCCGTTTGATGGAGAAAACTTTGGACCCGGTTTATCACCGTCCCACCCCGCTGTCCTACCGTTAAAGCAACTGTTCCCACCAGCATACCCACCACCACCAGCATGACCAGGAATTTGAACGGAACCCTACCAATGAACAGCAGCAGTAAACAAGTAGAAAATAATAATATCGCAGAAGAGTAATCAGTCAGGGCAATAAGGCCACATATTACTCCAATCCATAATAATATGGGGATTAGGGCTTCTTTGAAATCTTCAATACTTTGTTGCTTTTTTGACAGCATACTGGCAATGTTGGCAATGAGCGCCAGTTTAGCTAAATCTGAAGGTTGGAAGGCCTGATTGATCAAGGGAATGGTAAGCCAGCGAGAAGCCTCATTTAAATTTATCCCATACTTATAAGTGAACAGTAATAAAGGCACGGACGACCATAAGGCCAGCTGGGATAGTTTAGAGTAATAGCGATAATCAATGTTATGAGCTGCCCACATCGCCAGTAAACTAAATGCGACCAATAAAGCATGCTTGATCAGATAATGTTCGGTATCTCCATCCATTCTTTTATAGGCCAATGTGCCGGTAGCGCTATACACCACCATGATGCTGATGATAGATAAAGCAAAAACGATAAACCATATTACCGGATCTCCTTTTAAATTATTATCAACCCATGCTTTGATCATAATACCAGGGATTTATGGGTCATGTTCAACTTTACTTTTAATGTTTTTATTGATTTTTTGAACTGGTCCCCTCTGTCTTCATAGTTTTTAAACAAATCAAAACTTGCACAAGCTGGAGAAAGTAAGACAACGTCTCCTTTTATTGCCATTGAATGGGCGACAATCACCGCTTCTTCCATATTGTCCACCTCCAGTATACTTTTAGCCACACCTTCAAAAGCTTCCTTTAGCTTGGTATTTTCTACACCTATACAGATCAAAATCTTCACTTTCTCCATCACTAGTGTTTTCAATACATTGTAGTCGTTGCCTTTGTCAATGCCACCGGCAATCCATACAATTGGTTGATCAATGCTATCCAATGCATAATAAACGGCATCTACATTAGTGGCTTTGGAATCATTAATAAATTCGACTTGGTTGATTGAATCAACAAATTCCATTCTATGAGCAGCATTCTTGAATTTGATAAGACTGGCTGGCAAGGTAGATTTATCCTGTACCTCTATTAAACTGACCATTATGGAGGCCATGGCATTGATGATATTGTGCTTACCCTTTAACGGCACATCTTCTACTCTTACTGTTGTTTCTAACGACGGGTTTTCAAGGCTAAATACCATCCAGTCTCCATTGCAAAAAGCCCCATTTTCAACCGCTTTGGTTAATGAGATAGGGTGCAACAGGGCTTTGATATCTCGTTTCTCAATTTCTCGCTCAATAATGGGATCGTCTTTAAAGAATATAAAATGGTCGGTAGAGGTCATATTCTGGATAATCCTAAATTTGGAGTCTATATATCTCTGTAGTTGGAAGTCGTATCTATCCAGGTGATCCGGAGTAATATTGAGAAGAACCGCTATATCTGATTTAAAATTATACATTCCATCCAGCTGAAAACTGCTTACTTCAATCACGTATTGGGAAGAAGCTCCTTCCATAACCTGTTTGGCCAAACTATCTCCAATATTTCCCGCTAAGCCCACATCAATACCAGATTCCTTTAGTAAATGGTGGATTAATAATGTAGTGGTACTCTTACCATTGGTACCGGTAATGGTGATCAACATCGCTTCCGTATACCGGGAGGCAAATTCAAGCTCTGAGATTATTGGTATACCGGTATCCAAAATGGTTTGTATAAGTTCTAATTGATCGGGTATTCCAGGGCTTTTTACAATCTCATCCGCATTAAGTATTTTATCCATAGAGTGGGTTCCCTGCTCATACTCAATATTATTTCTATCCAATAATTTCTGGTATTTAGGGGTGATTATGCCACTGTCGGAAACCCATACCTCCAACCCTTGGCGTTGGGCCAAAAGAGCGGCTCCTACTCCACTTTCTCCTGCTCCTAATATGGTTAACCTAGATCCCATTTTTTTATCTGATCTTTAAGGTGGCTAATGTGAAAATTCCCAATAAAACACCTACTACCCAAAACCGGGTCACGATCTTGGATTCATGTAATTCCATTTTTTGGTAATGATGGTGCAGCGGAGCCATTTTTAATATTCTCCTACCCTCCCCATACTTCTTCTTGGTATATTTAAAATAAGCTACCTGCAGGATCACTGACAGATTTTCGGCCAGGAAAATGCCGCATAAAACCGGTATTAACAGTTCTTTTCGGATCGATAATGCCAACACTGCGATAATTCCTCCCAAAGTGAGACTACCGGTATCGCCCATAAAAACTTGTGCTGGATAGGAATTGTACCAAAGGAATCCAATACAGGCCCCTACGAAAGCGGTACAGAAGATCACCAACTCTCCGGTATTGGGAATGAACATGATGTTCAGGTACTCGGAAAAGTCCACCCGTCCCGATACATAAGCAAAAATGGCCAAAGTAAGCCCAATGATGGCCGAAGTACCTGCAGCCAATCCATCTAAGCCATCGGTGATATTGGCGCCATTGGAAACTGCCGCTATTATAAAGATAACAATGAGAACATACGGGAGCCAGGTATATTCATCGGGCAGGAAGGGGAGTATATCACTATAGTCTCCTTCATTATTCTTAAAAAATGGAATGGTGGTTTTAGTAGATTTTAGGTCCTGGTAAACCGGCGCGGTAGTTTCCACCTCTTGTATGATCACCTTACCTCTAAAAAAATCCCTTATCACTACATCATCATGGAAATACAAGGTAAATCCAACGACCAAACCCAAACCCACCTGACCAATGATCTTGAATTTCCCTTGTAAACCCATTTTGTCCTTTTTCAATACTTTGATATAGTCGTCTGCAAAACCTATAAGTCCCATCCATATAGCAGTGATTAACATCAGGATGATATATATATTATCCAATCTTGCAAATAGCAGGGTGGGAATCACGATGGCGGCAATGATGATGATCCCTCCCATGGTAGGTGTTCCAGATTTGTCCAGTTGTCCGGTAAGCCCCAAATCCCTTATATTTTCCCCTAATTGTTTTTTGCTGAGGAAAGCGATGATTTGTTTACCGAATGCAATAGTGATCAAAAGAGATAAAATGATGGCCATACCTGCCCTGAAGGAGATGTATTGGAACAATCCAGCACCTACTAAATCAAATTCCCTTTCCAGATAGTCGAATAAATAATAGAGCATTGCGCTTTTGTTTATCTCTTCTAACTATTTATCATATTTAACATCTCGTTGACCACTTCTCTATCATTAAAAGGATATTTTACTCCTTGTATTTCCTGGTATTTCTCATGACCCTTTCCCGCTACCAAAATAATGTCGTGATTTCCGGCCAGGTTGCAGGCTGTTTTAATGGCCTCCCTTCTATCAGTAATAGCCAGCATTTTTTTAATATCCGCAGGTTGCACACCTTGTTTCATATCTGAGATAATTGCCTCGGGGGATTCATCACGAGGATTATCTGAGGTTAAGATCACCTTATCACTATTCTTACAAGCAATATCTGCCATGATGGGCCTCTTGGCCTTATCGCGGTTTCCTCCACAACCTACCACCGTAATGATATTCTCACCTCTACTACGAATACTTTTTAAAGTTTTAAGAACATTCTTTAATGCATCAGGTGTGTGGGCATAATCCACGAAAGCAGTCACTTCATTAGGGCCCGTTACCTGTTGGAAACGACCGGGAACATTTTCTACATTTGAAAGCCCGGTAAGCACCTTATCCCCATCTTCACCCAATAATTTGGCAATGGCATAAGCAGCCAGGATATTATAGGCATTGAATTCTCCAATTAATTTGAACCAAACAGGCTTGTTTTCTATTTGAAGTTCCATACCCTGGATGGAGTTGGTGATAATCCTGGCTTGGAAATCCGCTATTTTTTTAAGCGCATAGGTTTTTTTGTTGGCCTTGGTATTTTGTACCATGATGGCTGCACGTTTATCATCACTATTGACCAGAGCAAATGAATGGGATGGCAAATCATTAAATAGTTTTTTCTTAGCCATTATGTACTGCTCAAAAGTGAGATGATAGTCTAAATGATCATGGGAAATATTGGTAAATACCGCCCCCGTGAAGGTCAAACCACCAATCCTTTCCTGGTCCAAGGCATGTGAGCTTACCTCCATGAAACAGTGAGAACAACCTTCTCCTACCATCTCATGAAGGATTTCATTGAGTTGAATGGCGTCGGGAGTCGTATGGCTGGCAGGTAGTACCTTGTCATTGATGCGGTTTTCTATTGTGGAAATGAGCCCTGATTTATAACCCAGATCTTTAAATAATTGAAAAAGAACCGTTACAGTGGTGGTTTTTCCATTAGTACCGGTTATTCCCACCAGAGCTAATTTCGAAGAAGGGCTTTCCATAAAATTTGAAGCCATAATGCCTAATGCGCGAGCGCTGTTTTCCACTAGTAAATAAGTGATCCCTTCCTGGATATTTTCAGGAAATTTTTCACAAACTATGGCTACCGCCCCTTGCTCAAGAGCCTGTCCAATGTAATCATGCCCATCCACTTGGGTTCCACTGATAGCAACAAATAGGCTGTCATTTTTGACCTTTCTGGAATCGAAGCTGAGGTGACCAATATTCTTATGCATGTCACCTTCGATCTGGTCGACCTTCACATGGTTCAATATGGTTGTTAGGGTGGTCATCCTAGCCTAAGGTTTATTTGGCTGCCTGGCACAATTTTTCTTCCAGGAATTTTTGATTGTTCTTTTACTCTCCCCGATCCTTGAAAGCCTACTTTTAAACCTTTGTTTTCCAGTAAATAGAGTGCATCTCGCAGCGTCATGCCACGAACATCGGGCACAAGGGTAGATACTTGAGTATTGGCCACCCAGGAGATCGAATTATTGCTCCTTCTGGTTTTCACCCATTCTTCATCGGTCTGGGAGTGATTGGAAATACCTAGCTGATCGCATATGAATTTGAGTTCGTCTTTATTACCAGCTCTGATAACTGGAAAAATGCCCATTTGGGTATGAGATTCTTTAGAATACAGCTGGTGCATTTTGATATCGCGGGCATAAATTTTATCAGCTATCTCTTTGAACACTGGAGCTGCTACATCGGAGCCGTATTGTTGATAGCCTTTGGGACCGTCAATCACCACAATACAACTGTATTTTGGCCTATCAGCTGGAAAATATCCTACGAAAGAGGTATAATATTTATTGGAGTACCTACCCTTAATGAATTTTTGAGCAGTACCAGTCTTGCCTGCTATTTTATAGTTACTGTTACTGATATTGCGTGCGGTCCCTTTCTCTACCACCCCTTCCAACATCTCTCGTAGCTTGGCCAGGGTTTCCGGAGAACAAATTCTTGGATTGAGCACCTGTGCGGTATAAAGCCTTTCCACTCTATCCGCATTCTTGGCTTCTTTTACAATGATGGGCCTGATCATTCTCCCCTCATTGGCAATCGCATTGTACAGGGTGAGCGTTTGTAA
>JAPUIM010000258.1 GCA_027297025.1 Bacteroidota bacterium
GACCTTGGAGTCCGTCCGATAGGTGATTGATCAACCTCGATTACTTTATCCAGATGTTGTAATCCAGCTATAGAGTGGAATGCCATCGGTTCTTTTCTGGACTTATAAAAATGCCCGTTTAATACAGGAAACAAGGTATCATGAATGAGGGTGGATTTGCCACTGCCGGACACTCCGGTCACACAAATCATTTTACCCAAGGGAATTTGTAATTGAATATTTTTCAGGTTGTTTCCGGTAGCTCCTTTTAACCTCAGCTGCTTCCCATTTCCGGCTCTCCTTTGAGAGGGGACTTTGATTCTGATCTTGTTTTTAAGGTAATCGGCGGTCAAGCTTTTCCCTTTTAGAAATGTTTTGGGAGACCCTTCTGCCACGATCTGACCTCCATGTCTACCCGCTCCAGGACCAATATCCAATATGTAGTCCGATTGAAGCATCATTTCCTTGTCATGCTCTACCACTATTACCGAATTCCCAATATCTCGCAGATCCTTCAAGGCCTTGATCAATCTCCTATTGTCTCTTTGATGCAAGCCGATACTGGGCTCGTCAAGTATGTAAAGCACTCCCACTAACTGGGTGCCTATCTGAGTGGCCAGACGAATTCGCTGTGCTTCTCCTCCTGCCAAAGTCCTCAATGGCCGGTTGAGGTGCAGATAGTCCAATCCCACATCCAGCAAAAAACCGATCCTCTTCCTGATTTCTTTCAATATCTCGGTTCCGATCAACTTTTGCCGGTCGGTCAATTTATCCTCCACACTATCAAACCATTGGCTTAGTTTTCTTATATCCAATTCAGCCAATTCAGCAATATTAGTTCCGGCCAATTTAAAATGCAGTGACTCCTTTTTAAGCCTTGCCCCCTGGCATTCGGGACAAGTGGTTACCTGGGTAAAGTCTTTGATCCATTTTTGGATCTTTTCAGTACCACTATCCTTTTGTCGTTCCAAAAATCGAATGATACCATCAAACTTAACCTGCCAGCTGGTGCCTGGGTATTTTTTAGAATCTACAGCTATGGGTACCTCATCACCATACAATAGTATCTGTAAAACCTCCTCCGGAATATTCTTTATGGGGGTAGTCAAATTCAATTTCTTCCCTTTAAGAATGGTCTCCAATTTTTTAAAGATCCATATATCGCGGTATTCCCCCAAGGGGACAATGCCACCCCGGGAGATACTCAAACCAGGATCCGGTATTACGGTTTCCTTGGTAATCTCTTCTATCTGCCCCAAGCCGTTACAGGTAGGGCAAGCGCCATAAGGAGAATTAAAGGAAAAACTATTGGGGGCTGGTTCATCATAGGCCAGACCGGTTTTGGCGTCCATGAGGTTCCTGGAAAAATAATGTACGGTTTCCTCACCATCCAACACAAATAAGGTTCCCTTTCCTTGATGTAAAGCCGTTTTGACCGACTGACTAAGACGAAACTTTTCACTGGGCTGCGCCATCAACCGGTCCACAATAATCTCAATATCGTGAATCTTGTAACGGTCGACCTGCATTTTGGGCTCTATTTCCTGAACTTTCCCGTCTATACGCGCTTTATTATAACCCATTTTCCGGATCTGCTGAAACAATTCCCGATAGTGTCCTTTTCGGCCTTTCACTACCGGAGCCAGAACAACTAAGGGCTGGTCTTTAAAATTTTTCAGTAGATGTTGGGTTATCTGATCTTCCGATTGCTGCACCATTTTTTCACCTGTAAGGTAAGAGTAGGCTTCTCCTGCCCGGGCGTATAATAGGCGCATGAAATCATAGATTTCGGTAACGGTTCCAACGGTGGAACGGGGGTTGCGCGAGGTGGTTTTTTGCTCGATGGATATTACAGGACTCAGACCATTGATCTTATCCACATCCGGACGCTCCATATTACCGATGAAATTACGGGCGTAGGCGGAAAAACTTTCCATATAGCGCCTCTGACCTTCAGCGTAGATGGTATCAAAGGCCAATGAAGATTTTCCACTGCCCGAGATGCCAGTAATTACTATCAACTGATTTCGGGGAAATCGAAGGTCAATATTTTTTAAATTGTGCTCCCGTGCTCCAAATATTTCTATGAACTCCTGCCCGTTTTCATTACTATTGTCATTCCCCGATTGTGTTGATCCCGAAGAATTTTTAGTGGCAGTTTGAGTTTTACTATAGGGCATTAGCACAAGTTCACCCAGCTATGGTTGGGTGATGTCAAACAAAAATTACGCAAAATTACGCTTTCCCTTTCCTTAAAAAAAGTGTGGCTGTAAAAATCAATGAATATCTTCTTAATTCGTTTCCTCGGAAATCTTATTTAGGGAATCCAGGGCTACCAATGGGATAGAATCTTGCTTGACCATTTGGGGGATCAGGAGGGTGTAACTGTTTCCTTTTCTTTTAATAGTCAGACTATTGCTGCGCAACCAGGGATTGTGGATCTTTAAGGTTTTGTAATTAATTCCCTGATCCAGGGCAAAATCCACTAAGCTTTTTATATTTTGTTCCACCAACATTTGTTGTAGGGATTCCTGTTTATACAAATGGTGTACGGGGATTTCATATCCATATTTCTCCGGGTTTTCCATGATCTCTTTTAGTGCCAGGATCCTGAATAAATAGCGGGAGGTCTCATCATTGAGCAATAGATCATAATAGGAGTCAACTTTTTGTTCATCTATCCGGTTGGAAAGTCCTCGCATGCCCATATTGTAAGAAGCTGCTGCATTGGTCCAGTTGCCGAATTTTTCATAAGCCTTAATCAAATATTTACAAGCGGCCTGTGTCGACTTAATGGGATCATACCTTTCGTCCACCTCCCGGCTGATCTCCAATCCCAATTCCCTTCCAGTTGCTCTTAATATCTGCCAATAACCTACGGCATTTTTAGGAGATACCACATTCTGCAGGCCGCTTTCTATTACTGGTAAATACTTGAAATCAGAAGGTATATTATTTTCCAATAATATTTTTTCTACCTGTGGAAGCCAGCGATTTGACCTCTTGATTAAAAAAACGGTGCTAGTGTTCCAATAGATATTGGTGTGTATTTCTTTGTCCAATCGTTCCAAGACATCGGACTGATATAATGGCACCTCCTCACCAGCAAACTGTATGTTAGCAGGCAGATCAAAAGTGAATACCTTATAGTTGGTTCTGGCCTCAAATGTCGAAGATTGGATCACCGGATCGGAAATGGCTTCATTGTTTTCTTTTGTCCGGCCATAGAGAATATAACCGATCAATACTAGAATGATAAGCAGTTGGACAATCGGTAAAACGGTGTTTTTCAAAATTAAAAATTGGGAGATAACAGGTACTTGGAATAGAAATCATCTATCGCTTTCACAGCATCGGTAGGATTGTCCACCAGACTCACCAATTGAAGATCTTTCGGGCTTACATTATTTTCTGTGAGTAAGGTATTTTTAATCCAATCAAACAATCCCGCCCAGTAACTCTTTCCCACCAGCACAATGGGAAAACGTCCGATTTTTTCTGTTTGAATTAGGGTAATTGACTCAAATAGTTCATCCAAGGTGCCAAAACCTCCGGGCATTACCACAAACCCCTGCGCATATTTTACAAACATCACCTTTCTTACAAAAAAGTAGTCGAAAGAGATCAGTTTATCGGGATCGATATAAATATTACTTTCTTTTTCAAAAGGGAGTACGATGTTCAAACCAACCGATTTTCCCTGCTCACTCCTGGCCCCTTTATTACCGGCTTCCATGATACCCGGGCCTCCTCCGGTGATTACTCCATATCCGTGCCGGACCAACTTGGCGGCTATTTCCTCGGCCATTTTATAATAGGGATGATCACTTTTGGTGCGAGACGAACCAAAAATTGAAACACAAGGTCCGATCTTGGCCAATTTCTCAAATCCCTCCACTAACTCCGACATGATCTTGAAAATGGCCCAGGAGTCCGAACTTTTGATCTCACTCCAATCCCTGTCTTTAAACGCCTGCCGAATCTTGCTTTCCTCTTTTACCACAGATCCGGTGCTTTGTGAATTACCCATTGACTTCTTAGTATCCATATCTTTTCATTTTGCGGAATATTAAAAATAATCTAATCGTCGGTATAAATCAGCTTTTAAGTAGATCTTTTAAAGCTACCCCCCCATTAGCAAACTGAAAATCGAAACCTGTAGTTTCAATTTTTTTACTGGAAACTCGATTTCCTCCTAATACAATGGAAGCCATTTCTCCCAGCATTAATTTTAAAACAAATGAAGGAACCGGAGGCAACAATAGTGGTCGGTTTGTCGCTTTGGCTAATAGTCTGGTAAATTCCCTATTGGTTAACGGTTGGGGAGCTACCGCATTGTATGTTCCTGCAATTTTAGGATCTTCGATGGCACGAATAAAAAGCTCGCACAAATCCTCTAAGTGGATCCAACTCATGTACTGATCACCACTGCCCAAAAGGGCGCCAACTCCCAATTTGATAGGAACTACCAGTTTCTTCAATGCCCCTCCCACGGGGCTCAAGATCACTCCTATTCTAAATTTTACGGTTCGAATACCCCGACCACCAAATTGATCCGCAGCTCTCTCCCAGTGCACACAAAGGTCGGCTAAAAATCCGCTCCCGGGACCATCTTCTTCCCCCATCCAGGTATCCCCAGTATCGATACCGTAATATCCGATGGCGGAGGCTGAAATAAATGTGCCGACCTGGTGGTCAATAGAGGTTAAATGTTCAAATAGAAGTTTACTTCCTTCCACTCTGCTATTAAATACTTCCGCCTTTCTTTTTACTGACCATCTTTTATCAGCTACTCCTGCTCCAGCCAGGTGAATTAAGCTGTCCACCTTATCACATGCTCCTTCCTCTAAGGATTTGTTTTCCGGGTCCCATTTAAATCCAGGAATATTTCCTTGGTTTGGGTTTCTACTTAAATGAGAAACATGATGACCTTTTTCTATCAATTTTCGGGTCAATTGGGATCCCAATAAACCCGTGCCTCCGGTGATCAATATTTTTTTACTCATTTTGGATAGTTCCAGTTAAAACTTCCCTTAATAAATCAA
>JAPUIM010000259.1 GCA_027297025.1 Bacteroidota bacterium
TACCAGGGCTTTTGGTACAACAGTTGTATTTGGATTTGTTGCCGGTACAGAAGCAACATTTAACAGTCAAAATTTCTTCTTTATGCAAAAAACTTTAAAAGGCTCTATGGCTTCTGATAAAGAAGATTTGGAATGGGGTCTTGAGCAGGTAAAAGCAGGAAAAATAAAGACTTCTTTAGATAGAACTTTTGCTTTAGGCGATGCGGCTGAAGCACATCAATTTGTAAGTGAAGGTAAGGTCAAGGGAAATGTGGTTTTGTTGCCTTGGGCTGTTTAATCGATATTATTCTTAGCTAAGATCCTGTACCATTTAAGGTGCAGGATCTTTTTAATATTCCTGAAATTTGAGTTTACCACCGAAAAACTAGTCAACTGCAGCTAATAATTAGCCTCAACCCTTATAATCCGTAAAACTCACCCTATATAGCAATCTGTACATTACCGGAACAAAGCCTAGAGTAAGTATGGTAGCGAAGATTAAACCTGAAATAATGGCCACAGCCATGGGTTCGAACATCGGTCCTCCTCCTAGATACAGTGGAACCAGACCCAAGAAGGTGGTTGCTGTAGTGAGTAATATTGGCCTAAACCGCTGAAGCGCCGCCGTAATAATTGCCTCTGGTGGAGGCCGTTTAAATTCTTCAAGTTCAATCTGGATACGGTCGATCATCACAATAGCATTGTTGATCACTATACCTGACAAAGAAATGACCCCGAGGAAAGTAATGAAGCCAAAGTATGAATTAAACACCAATAACCCAATGACCACGCCCATTAAGCCTAGAGGAATTGTGATAAGTATGATGAACACCTTTCTGAAACTATTGAACTGGCTCACTAACAACAATAATATGATCAAACCACCTATGGGCAACTTCTCTGCAATAGATAGATTGCCCTTTTCTGAAGACTCTATTTCTCCGCCCAATTCGTAACCGTAACCCACTGGCCATGATTTTGTCTCTTCTTCCAACCAAGGTTCGAGATCGGCTTTAATGATATTGATGGCAGTGAACCCCTCTTCCACCTGTGAGTTGACTGTTACCGTTTTGTACCTGTCCCTTCTCCTGATCACAGCAGGTTGCCATTCGATTTCGATGTCTGCTACCTGCAGCAATGGAACCGAACGCCCAGTCTGCTGTGCATAAATGCTCAAGCTCTCCAGCTTACCAAAATCTTCCCGATCAGCGGCCACATTTCGCATGGTTATGGGAATTATCTTCTCATCTTCGCGAAACTCTCCGGTTTGAAACCCACTCAACACAGTTTGCAGGGAAATTGCAATATCCTGATTGGTTACTCCGGCTAATCTCGCCCGGGTTTGATTAATGTTGATAAAGATCTTCCTGGTGCGTATGCCCCAGTTGTCCATTATGTTTTTACACCCCGGGGTTTCCCTCATCTTTGCTTTGACAATAGCCACATATTCGAATATCTTATCAGCTTCTTTGCCACTTATTCTGATTTCAATGGGATCGGTGACAGGTGGTCCGTTGATCAGGGAGGAAGCTACAACATTGATATCCGGGTACCTTTCATTGCAAAAAGTTTCAATTTTATTAACAATTACTCCATTCTTTTGCCAGTCACTAGTGTTCAGCAGCATGTAGGAATTTTCTGGGCTAGGCGGATCAGGATTGTAGGCGAGTGTATACTTTGGTGCGCTTGAACCGATCCAGGAAACCCAGTTTTCAATACCCACCGACCTTTTTTGGTTAGTCACAAGACTATCGGTTATAAATTGCTCAATTTCGGCAATCACGGCCTCATTCTTTTCAATAGTGGTACCAATAGGAAAGTCTATCTTCACAGTAACCATATTTCTATCCTTATCGGGGAAAAATTTCTTAGGAACCAAGCCAAAAAGGCTCATAATGCCTATAAACGCCACGACTATTGCAATGAGGAAAAGAGCAGGCTTTTTCAAAATGAAGATCAGGAATGCCTTATACTTTTCAAGAATTTTATTTTTCTTCCGTTTATCAGCTGTCTTTGGCTTAATTCTCAAATATTGTACACACAGCAAGGGGATCATTGTGAGTGACAATGCCCATGAAACCAGGAGTGCAATAGTCACTACTTTAAACAATGAGGCGGTATATTCCCCAACCACGGACTGGGCCAAAAATATGGGCAAAAACGCCGCTGAAGTAGTCAAAGATGCGGTTAGTAAAGGAATTCTCAGCTCCTTTGCAGATTCAATAGCCGCGGGCAAAGATTTCTCACCGTTTTCCATTCTGACCATGATCGACTCGGTCATAACGATGGCATTGTCCACCAACATGCCCAATGAGATAATCAAGGCTGCCAGAGATATTTGATCAAGGCCGATACTAAAGATGCCCATTACGAACAGGCTAATCACCATAGTTGTTGGAATAAGACTAGCCACCACCATTCCCGTTCGAAAGCCCAGAAAAATCAGCATGACCCCAAGAACTACAGCGATCGCTAGAAGCAAATTACTAGTGAAGTCGTTCACCTTATTCTCAACAATAATATGCTGATAGGCCACAAAATCGAATTCGATCCCTATAGGATAGACGCTCTCCAGATAGCGAATTCTCTCCTCAACCTGCGTTCCAAGCTCGATAATATTTCCACCTTCCCTCAATGAGATAGCAAGTGCCAAACCCTGAGTACCGTTGATATTCGTTTTGGAAGCTACGGGATCGACATATCCCCGATAGATTTTGGCAAAATCACCCAGGTAGACAACATCAGAAGAATTTGG
Source organism: Bacteroidota bacterium (assembly GCA_027297025.1). Taxonomy (GTDB): domain Bacteria; phylum Bacteroidota; class Bacteroidia; order Cytophagales; family Cyclobacteriaceae; genus JAPUIM01. The sequence goes on from JAPUIM010000259.1 coordinate 2,735, forward strand.
AACGGGAACTATAGTTTTTTCCAACTCTTCTACCGATTCAAAATTTCCCGAAGGCTCAAGTGCAATTCTTTCATCAGCAATTCTAATATTTCCTCCGGGGATGATGATATTCCGCGAATCAAGGATGCTTTTCAACATAAAAGTACTAAGTCCCAGCTCACTAAGTTTTGCGTTGTCATACTCGACAAAGATGCGCTCATCCTGGTCACCTGATATCTCCACTTTGGCTGAATTAGGAAGGTTAAGTAATTCATCCCGAACCTCATCAGCAATATCCTTTAGATCGGCATAGTTATATCCCTCCCCTGTCAGGCCGATAATGATACCAAAAACATCACCATATTCATCGTTGACCAAAGGTCCAATGATGCCATCTGGAAGGTAGCTTCTTACTTTGTCGATTTTTCGCCTCAGGTTGTCCCATATGGGCCTCATATCATTTTCACTCTCTTTGATATTAACGAAAATCGTAGAAATACCAGTCTTGTTATCGCTGGTGACAAAATCGAGCTCGGGTATTTCCTGAATGACTTTTTCTAGTGGGTCCGAAACCAGTAATTCCATTCTTTCAGGACTTGCTCCTGGGAATATGGTTACCACACTTGCTACTCGAACAATAAATCCAGGGTCCTCGTTTCTGGACATTTTGTTGTAGGTGCTGATGCCGGCCAGAAACAGCACAATCAGAACGGTGTAGGTTATGCGATTGTTTTTAATGGAAAACTCGGTGATGGTCATACCAAGGAGCGATTTACTGAAGAATTTTGACTTTCATGCCATCCGTGATTTTACTAACACCAGCCGTGACCACACGATCCCCTTCTTTCAGGCCAGTTAATATCTCAATGCCATCATTCGTCAGTTGACCAATTGTAACGCTCCTTTTTTCAATGCTACCAAACTCCGGGGCACTTTGATCAGGATTTATAACAAAGACAAATTTGCCTTCCACATCCTCGCTTACTGCAAATGCGGATACTATCATTTTATCCTCGAATTCCTCGTAGATAAATTTAAAAAACACATCAACGGCCATGCCGGGCCTTATTTGATCATCGGGATCTGTGATCTTAATGATGACCGGATAGGTAGTTTGGGCACGTCCGGTAGTGAAGGACACTTCTGACACTATCCCGCTGTATTCCTTATCAGAAATGACGGTAAAGATGATTTTGACCTTGTTGCCAACTTTAACTCTTGATATGTACAGTTCGGGAATAGCAACATTAACTTCAATATCGGAGTCCGAATTAAGGACTACAATACGTTGGCCGGCTTGAACATTTTCATTTTTCTCAACAAAAACATCTGCGATCACGCCATTTACAGGGGCATATAATTTCGTGTAGCTTACCTGAAGCTCGGCCAGCTTCCTGCGTTGTTTGGCAGATTTCTCAGATGCCTTGGCAGATTCGTAGGCTGATTGTGCCGCCTCATAGTCACTAAGCGAAGCGTTGTTATTTTCATACAAAAGTGTAAAGCGTTCAAAATTTCTCTCTGCATTATCCTCCACGGCATCCGCATTCTTTACGGTCGCCCGGGCATCCTCCAAGTACAACCGGTAATCCGAGGCATCAATCGCAGCAATTAACTCACCTGCTTTCAATTGTTGTCCCACCTTGGCATCGAACTGTTGTATCGTGCCAGATACCTTGAAGCTCAACTTGGTTTCAAATCCCGGCTGAGCAACTCCTGAGAAGATCCTGGTCATTTGACCTCCTGCTTCTGCCACTGTTTGAAACCTTACAGGACGGATCACCTCCTCTTTTTTCTCCTCTTTTGAGCAGCTGGAGAAAATGGTCAATGCTGTTAAGATGACCAGATTTGCTTTCCAGATATAATTCATTGAAATAGTGTTTTTAGTCCCATTAATGTTTTTTCATATATTCCTCCAATCTATCAAAGTAATCATCTCTTTCGGTCTCCGAAGCAAGGAATTTAAACTCACCAACCGCCCGTTGAACGGATAGTAAATCTATTACAAACTCATATCCCGCATTCGAGGCCAACTGTTGTGCATTGAGAGACGCATTCTGAGCATCAATTAACTGTACTACCGATGCCAAACCTTTGGCATAGGCATCCTGCACCAATGCAAAATTCTTAACAGCAGACACTGCTGCATCGCGACTGAGTTGTATGTTGGCAAAAGACGCTCCTGTAAACTCCATGGCGTTTCGAATTCTTTGACTTAACAAAAGTTCCAAATTGTCCCTTTCTTGCTGGATCCGCTCCAGGTTCAGGGTGGCCTGTTGGTATTGAGAAGTTCGTTTCAATCCTGTGAATAACGGGAAGGACGCTTGCAGGCCAACATTCCAAAGTACATCATTGGGTTGTGAAATAGATGGCCCTCCCAATCCTGAAAGATCAAGCCCCATGGTGCCGGCACCACCACGATCAATGAAATAATCAAATCCGGCCTGAAACCCAATGGTCGGGGTATAGAACAATCTTTTGTTCAACAATTGTAGCCTCTCCTGGGCACTTATAACTGCTGCAATTTGCTTCAGTTCAGGTAGGTTCCGTTTGCCTTCTTCTACCAGAAACATAGTTAGATCTTTTATCAAACCCGGACTGGTGATAAAAGGAGCAAATCTTGGATTGTACACAAGAAGTGATGGGTCGTTGAGATCTACTTCTACAGTACGAAATGGTTCATCCAAAGGCCGATTAAGTATCCTGTTCAAATCAATTTCAGCGTTTTTGCGCAGGGCTTGTACATTGTTGAGGTCCTGTTTTACAAATGCTATTTCACTTTCCCATCGAAAAAGATCGGAAGGACCCGAGAAACCCACATCCTGACGAACCTGCTCCAGTTCAAGATTTCTTCTTGTCAGTCTTAGGTTTTCCTTTTGGATTCTTTCAAAAGTTTTTGTCCGCATCAAATTTAGATATGCTGTAGCTGCCTCCAGAATAATATTAAGCCTAGTGACATCTCGGCTGTGCTCCAGTGCTTCTTGTTGATATTTTTGAATATTTACATTGGCTGTGGCCTGCTCAGAATAAATGAGCTGGGAAAGTGATGTGGAACCAAAGGTTAGTCTTTCAGGTTGGGAACCAAAGCTCGATATAGCCCTGTCCTCGTCAATGATCCGTGTGTTAACACCTACACCCCACTGAGGTAATAAAATTGATCTTGCCTGGCTGATATTCTTTTCGCCAGCCTCAATCGATTTATTGGCAATCGCTAAATCCCAATTCGATTCAAGGGCTTCCTCAATGGCCATTTTTATATCGATCACTCTTGAAATTGTTTCATCTTCTTCATTCAACAATTCTGCTTCAGAAAGAAAACTAAAGTCAGGACTGTAGTCGATCTGTCTTGCGGTGGCCATGTTAATGGTAAACCTTTCATTATATTCCAGATTAACAGAAATATCTCCCGGATCAATATCATCAAGGATGCGTTGCACACTCAAGGCCACCCTTCTGCCCAGCCTATCGGTATTCGTTTCCGCCGCCACTCCAGCCAAAACGCCCAATTCTACTATGGTCCGTCCGAAAAGGGCAAATGAAGGTAATTTACGTTCATTGATAGCGTCGATGATCTTTCGCTGTTCTGTCTCGTCCGTAGTTAAAAGGGCGGTGTAGTATATGGCATCATAACCCTGATCTAGACTGGCAATGACTTCATCAGTGGCATCCCCAACCGGGATAAATTCATAGGTCGCGTTGATCTTTCCCGGGAAGATCTCCTCGAAGAACTTATCCAAATGTTCAAATTCTTCTCGTATATGGCGATCTATTAGAATTCCTAGCTTCTT
>JAPUIM010000026.1 GCA_027297025.1 Bacteroidota bacterium
ATCTCATTCATTTCATTTTTAGTGATGACAATAACAACCGTTTGATACTGGTAGGTGATACTGCTCAATTACCTCCGGTCGGGCAAGTGGAAAGCCCGGCATTGATGACAGATAACTTGATTACTTTACACCAGTTGACGGTAGTTGATTGGGAATTAACTGAGGTGATGAGACAATCATTGAATTCCGGGATCTTAAAAAATGCTACAGCTTTGAGAAATCAAATATCTGATAAGAAATGCACTTTCAAATTCCAAACTGCTGGGTTTAATGACATATTCAAAATGTCGGGAGAAAGGTTTGAGGAAGGGCTCAGATATGCTTATGATAAAAATGGGATTGAAAACACAGCGATTATTTGCAGGTCCAATAGGTCGGCAGTTCAATACAATCACTTTATTCGCAACACAATTTTGTTTTTCGACAATGAAATCGACGTTGGTGATTACCTGATGATCGTTAAGAACAATTACTATTATTTATCCGATGATTCTCCTGCCGGATTCTTGGCTAATGGAGATTTTGTAGAAGTGATGAGAGTGCTCAGCTTTGAGGAACGATTTGGATTCAGGTTTTCCACGCTTGAATTAAGATTGATAGATTATCCGCAGCAGGAAAAATTCGAGGCCTTAGTACTTCTGGAAACCTTGCATTCTTCGCATACCTCTTTAAGCGATGAGCGTCAAAAGGAATTGCATAATATGATTATGGAGGAGAATTCAAAAGAAGATCAAAAGCAGTCAAAAAAAATGATTCGCGAAGACCCCTATTTTAATGCACTACAAGTCAAATTTGCATATGCCTTGACCTGTCATAAATCTCAGGGCGGACAATGGAATACGGTGTTTGTTGATCAGGGGTATTTGAAACCTGAGATGATTGACATTTCATACATGAGATGGCTTTATACTGCGGTCACCCGGGCCAAACAAGAACTTTTTTTAGTTAATTTTAGTCCTAACTTCTTTTAAGTTAATTCGTAAAATAAATATATGATTACAATTAAAATGCTGTAATTGCAGCAATCTATGTATAGTTAAAAAAGGAGAAATATGAAACTGTTTATGGTCATAGTGGGAATTTTTATTTTTTCCCTGACATACAGTCAGGAAGCCTCGTTAGAAGATGAAACTGGATCGGGAGCAAGAGTTACTTTTTTGGAAGAAACCCATGACTTCGGAGATATCGTGCAAGGTGATAAAGTAGAATATGTTTTTGCATTTGAAAACACTGGGAATGAACCACTTATTTTATCCAATGTGTTGACCACTTGTGGCTGCACTGCCACTAATTGGCCGCGAGATCCAATTTCACCCGGTAGAAGTGGGGAAATTGCGGTTTCCTTTAACAGTGCGGGTAAAATGGGTAAGCAGAATAAGGTGATCACTGTGGTATCCAATGCAATCAATGCTCACTCCAGGGTAAGGATTGTTTCCAATGTACTCCCCAAGAAGGAGTGAATTAAAAAGGAATTAAAAAGCCTTCCAAACTCCTACAAGCAACAACAACCAGCCTACGATCAAAAATAGTCCTCCAAAAGGAGTAACAGCTCCCCATTGGGTTGTTCCGGAAATGCTAAGAATATAAAGTGATCCTGAGAATACAATAATTCCCATAAGGAAGGCAACTGAAGCATAATCAAACCATCTGCTTTCGAATCTGGTCATTAATAAACCCATGAACAATAGAACCAGCACATGGAAAATGTGGTATTTGACCCCGGTTTGAAATGTATCAGTTGTATGGTTGGCTTCCAGTATATTTTTAAAGGCGTGAGCCCCAAAAGCTCCCAGGATCACGCTTATTGCACCCAGCGCTGAAGCTGATATCAATACAAATTTTACCATTTGAAACAAATTAATTTCTGGTACCAAAAATAGCGGTGCCCACCCTGATCATGGTACTACCCTCCTCCATGGCAACTGGATAGTCTGCGGTCATGCCCATAGACAAAACTTTCAAATCAACATTGGATGAAGTGTATTTAGATTTTAGTTGATCGAATAATGTTTTGAGATTCCTGAACTCCACCCTTACCTTTTCAAGGTCTTCGGAGAAAGTAGCCATGCCCATAAGCCCAATGACCTTGATATGATTCCTATTTTTCAATTCATCATTTTGAAGAAATTGATTTAACTCCTGTGGAATGAAACCAAATTTTTGTTCTTCTTCTGCTATATGCACTTGAAGTAAACAGTTGATGATTCTGTGGCAGTTCTCACCTTGCTTGTCAATTTCCCCAAGCAACTTTAAACTATCCACACTATGTATGAGATAGACAAAAGGGGCAATGAATTTGACTTTATTTCTCTGCAGGTGTCCAACCATATGCCATCGGATGTCATCGGGTAATAGAGGATGCTTATCCACTAGTTCCTGCACACGATTCTCACCAAAATCCCGCAAACCTGCTTCATACGCTTCCACAATAGCACTGGTGGGTTTGGTTTTGCTGATCGCCACCAGTTCACTCTGGCTGCCCTCCAAACTTTTCAACAACCCTTTTATGTTTTTCTTTATATCCAACTATGGAATTCGTTTAAAAATTGCATTTTCAAATATCCATTATTTTGCAATTAATCATAAATTTATAGTTTGTTATATAAGAAAATTTTGCATAATCCAGTAGTAAAACAGGCCTTCCCATGGCAATAATTGGCACATTATTAAAACGAGGTATCAGTATAGGTGAAAGCATTGATCAAGAGTACTCCTCTCCCTATGATCTTCAAAAGCTGGAGCTTAAAAAGTTATTGATTGCCGCCAGCCATACCGCCTTTGGACACTATTACAGCTTTGATAGGATCCTGGAACAATTTCGAAACCCCGGGAAATATGATTTTTTTAATGTTTTCAAACAGCGCGTTCCAGTGAATGATTATAATTCCATTTATAATAAATGGTGGTACCGGAACCGAAATGGGGAAAAACATATATGCTGGCCAGGTAAAATCAAATATTTTGCCCTGAGTTCAGGTACCTCAGAATCGTCATCAAAATATATCCCCATCACCAAAGAAATGCTAAAGGGGGTACAGAGAACTAGCATTCGACAAATATTGACCCTTTCAAAATACGACCTGCCCGATCGATTTTTCGAAACCGGGATTCTAATGTTGGGCGGTAGTACCCATCTCAATTACAACGGTACCTACTTCGAGGGGGATCTCAGTGGTATTACTACCAGCCAACTTCCATTTTGGTTTCAGCATTTTAATAAACTGGGTCAAAAAATAGCTCGAACCCGAAATTGGGAGGAAAAATTAGATGAGATCACTCGTAAAGCACCTAGTTGGGATATTGGGGTGATCGCAGGGGTACCGGCATGGATACAGATACTATTGGAAAAAATCCTGGACCGTTACCAAGTAGAGCACATACATAAGATCTGGCCCAATCTTAAAATTTATGTGCATGGAGGGGTTTCTTTCGATCCCTATAAAAAAGGGTTTAAAAAACTACTGGGTGAACCGTTGTACTATATCGAAACATATATGGCCTCAGAGGGGTTTATTGCCTTCCAGGCCTTTCCCCAACGAAGGTCAATGCGGATGGTGCTGAACAACGGCATTTTTTACGAATTTATACCTTTCAATGAAGAAAATTTTGACCAAGAAGGGAACTTACTACCTGATCCGGAGACCCTGATGATCGAACAGATTGAAGAAAATAAAGAGTATGCGCTGCTGCTTTCTACTAATGCCGGAACCTGGAGATACCTCATTGGGGATGTGATAAAATTTGTTTCTAAAGAGGAGTCAGAAATTGTAATTACCGGGAGGACCAAACATTTTTTAAGTTTATGTGGAGAGCATTTGAGTCTGGATAATATGAATAAAGCTATCGAATTGGTTTCGGATGAGTTGAACGTAAACGTAAAAGAATTTACCATATCCGGGATTCCCTATAAATCGCTGTTTGCCCACCACTGGTATATTGGTACTGACGACCAGGTGAGTGCCGAAGAGTTTAAGATCAGATTGGATCAGAAACTCAAGCTGCTCAATGATGATTATCGGGTAGAGCGGAGTGCGGCTTTGAAGGACCTGTTTGTGGATATTATACCTACCCGGTTGTTCTATAACTGGATGAAATTGATAGGCAAGGAGGGGGGGCAAAATAAATTCCCCAGAGTGTTAAAAGCTTCTCAATATGCCAAATGGAAATGCTTTGTAGAAGCAAAAGATAATTTGACCTCCTAACCCAGGCCATGGAGTCTTTGTTAAACGGCGTTCTGTTTGGGTTACTATTGGCTATTATTATTGGACCGGTATTCTTCGCCTTGATTCAAACTTCTTTGGAAAAAGGATTTGCTGCAGGAGCATTTTTGGCGATTGGAGTATCAGTATCAGATAGCACTTGGGTAATTCTTAGTTATCTGGGTGTTTCCCGTATTTTACAAAATCAGGATTATGTCAACATAGCTGCGGTGCTGGGCGGGATTATTTTACTATCCTTTGGTTTGTACACTTTTTTCAAAAAGATTTCCACACCGAGCAATTACAACCCGCCAATCCAAGCACGGGCCAAAGGTGCATTGATCCTAAAGGGAATAATGATCAATGGATTCAATCCAATGGCATTATTTTATTGGGTAGGTGTAATGACCATGGCTACCATCAATTATGGCTATCAAAACCAACAATTGTTGTGGTTTTTTGTGGGAGCGCTTGGCACGGTATTAACCACAGATTTTCTAAAGTCATTTATGGCTCATAACCTTAGAAAAATAGTTACCCAGTCAGTTTTAAATATTTTGAATAAAGTTGTGGGCATCGCCTTAGGATTGTTTGGTGGCAGGCTTATTTTTCTTGCAATCAATGACGAATTGCCGGTCCTATAATAGAGGTCAATCTTGAAGGACATTGGTAACAAAAGTAGATTTTAGCAGCAACCACATCAGGAAAAATAGTATGGCCCATTTTAAATAAATGGTATAATAATCGGTGGTGTCTTTGAACCTGGTTTCTTTTATCTCCGCTTTTTCCATTCGGTCGATCCGGGAAAAAACTTCCTCCAGGGCTCGGTTGTTAGACACCCTAAAAAACTCGCCCTCACCGATTTCAGCAATTTTTCGTAAAGTGGTTTCATCCAATATATTTTCCACATAATTGGTGCGTCCGAAAAAATCTTTTCCAAAAGGCACTCTTCCTTCCTTGCCTATTCCGATGGAATAGATCTTAATGCCGTAAGCCTGGGCCAGTTTTGCCGCAGTAATGGGATCAAGATTACCTGCGTTGTTATCACCATCACTCAGCAGGATGAGTACCTTAGAATTAGAATTTGATTCTTGCATTCGGTTGGTCGCCACCGCCAATGCACTCCCAATAGCTGTACCACTACTTTCAATCAATTTGAAATCGATTTCATTGATATAAGTGGCCAGGAGGTCGTAATCTGTGGTCAATGGTGAGAGCGAATAGGCATCTCCGGAAAAAACCACCAATCCTATCCTATCCTGAAATCTTCCAGCGATAAAATTCCGTGCAACCTGTTTGGCTGATTCCAGACGGTTTGGCTTAAAA
>JAPUIM010000260.1 GCA_027297025.1 Bacteroidota bacterium
GATATCCCTGGTTTTACTGTGACATAAAGTTACCGTGCAATTACCTGGGTAAGTTTTTCTGGCCATCAAAATACTCATTGGTGAGCCAACAATTTCACTTCTACCAATAATTACACAATGTTTGCCTACGGTCTCAATGCTGTATCTCTCCAATAATTGCAGGACACCAAAAGGGGTAGCAGCAATGTAGGATGGTAAATTCTTAGCCATTCTTCCTACATTCACCGGATGAAAACCATCCACATCCTTTTCCGGCCAAATTCGATCCGTTACCTTTTGTACTGAGATATGTTCGGGTAAAGGCAGTTGAACAATCAATCCATCAATATCTTCATCTGCATTTATCTCTCCTACTGTCTTCAATAATTGTTCTTCGGAAACCTCATCTTCAAATCTTTGTAATGTTGATTTAAATCCTACTTGTTCACAAGATCTAACCTTATTTTTGACATAGGTTTCGCTTGCCCCATCATGACCCACCAACACTGCGGCTAAATGGGGCACTTTCCCATCCTCTTCCTTGATCCTAATAACTTCCTGGGCAATTTCATTTTTGATGTCCTGGGATGTTTTTTTTCCATCGATAATCACCGGCATGGTTTCATTATTTTAGATTAGTCCAGTTTTAATACCGCCATAAAAGCTTCTTGGGGTATTTCTACATTACCTACCTGTCGCATTCGTTTTTTCCCTTTTTTCTGTTTTTCCAACAGCTTTCGTTTCCTTGTAATATCCCCACCATAACATTTGGCCGTTACATTTTTACGGAGTGCTCTAATGGTTTCCCGGGCGATCACCTTGGTTCCGATGGAAGCCTGAATTGCTATATCAAACATTTGACGGGGAAGTAATTGCCTTAACTTTTCGCATAGGCGTTTCCCCCATTCAAAAGCCTTGTCTCTATGTACTACCGCAGATAAAGCATCTACAGTTTCACCATTTAACATGATATCTAATTTCACCATCTTTGAAGTCCGGAATCCCAGTAATTCGTAATCCAGGGAAGCATATCCTCGGGAAATGGTTTTTAACTTATCATAAAAGTCAAATACAATTTCGCTTAGGGGCAATTCAAACATCAGTTCCACCCGGTCTGTAGTGAGATATACCTGATTTGTGATCACCCCTCGTTTTTCAATAGCCAAGGAAATGATGGGCCCTATATATTCGGATTTGGTGATGATCTGGGCTTTAATAAACGGTTCTTCGATATGAGATAATTGAACGGGATCGGGCATGTCTGAAGGGGCATTTATCTCCGTAATATGACCATCATTATGTACTGCATTAAATTGAACTGAAGGAACAGTAGTAATGACCGTCATATCAAATTCACGTTCTAAACGTTCCTGTACAATCTCCATGTGCAGCATACCCAAAAAACCACAACGAAAACCAAAACCCAAGGCTGCAGAGGTTTCCGGTTCCCACACCAAGGAAGCGTCATTTAATTGGAGTTTTTCCATGGAAGCCCTCAATTCCTCATAATCACTGGTTTCCACCGGATAGATACCGGCAAACACCATCGGTTTCACATTTTCAAATCCTTTCACTGCCTCCGCAGTTGGATTTTGTGCCAGAGTAATGGTGTCTCCTACCTTCACTTCCTTGGCTATCTTAACCCCGGAAATTAAATAACCTACGTTGCCCGCCCCAATGGTATTTTTAGGCATTTGCTTCAACTTTAGAACTCCTATTTCCTCTGCTTTATAAATTTTTCCGGTATTCACAAATTTCACACGGTCTCCTTTGGTGATAGATCCATTAAAAACCCGGAAGTAGACTTCAATACCACGATAGGAATTAAAAACAGAATCAAAGATCATGGCCCGTAGAGGAGCTTCAGGGTCCCCTTGGGGAGGGGGTATTTTTTCCACAATTGCACTCAGAATTTCCTCAATTCCAATGCCCTCCTTAGCACTGGCCAGGATTATTTCATTGGGGTCGCAACCCAAAAGGTCCACCACCTGATCTTTTACCTCTTCCGGCTTAGCACCCGGCAGATCGATCTTATTTAAAACCGGAATGATCTCCAGGTCATGGTCAAGGGCAAGGTATAAGTTGGATATAGTTTGGGCCTCAATGCCTTGAGAAGCATCGATCACCAGAAGAGCTCCTTCACAGGCAGCAATGGAACGGGATACTTCATAAGAGAAATCCACATGTCCAGGGGTATCTATCAGATTTAAAATAAAATCCTGACTATGATGCTGATAGTCCATCTGGATGGCATGACTTTTTATTGTGATGCCCCGTTCCCTCTCCAGGTCCATGTCATCCAATAATTGGGCCTGCATATCTTTATCAGCCACCGTACCGGTGATTTGTAATAACCTGTCGGCTAAGGTGCTCTTACCGTGATCAATATGAGCGATGATGCAAAAATTCCGGATATGCTGCATTTTCATTGCGCCTGCAAAAATAGAGAATATTCGGAATCAATTGAACTTGTGGAATGTCTTTATTTTAATGAATTAAGTAGCCAGTAAACAAGGTCATAGGTGCTTATACACAACCCCATCTTTCATAACAAATGTGACATTTTCCATCACCGCAATATTGTCCAGTGGGTTTTGATCAACGGCTACAAGGTCTGCATATTTTCCTGCCTCCACAGAACCCAGGGTATCGTCGATCTCTAAAAGTTCGGCCGCTCGCATCGTGGCACATTGAATAGCCTCCATAGGAGGCATACCCCCCTCTACCATATAAACAAATTCTTTCCAGTTTTCTCCATGGGGAAAGACAGCGGCATCGGTACCAAAGGCAATTTTTACTCCCGCTTTGTAGGCTTTTTCAAATGTAGATTGGATCAGAGGTCCAATTTCCAGGGCCTTAGGACGAACCATAGGTGGATAATAACCCTCTATTTTAGCGTATTCAGCCACTGACCTTCCAGCAGATACGGTAGGTACATAAAAGGTCCCATATTGTTTCATTAAAGCAATTACCTCATCATCCATTTTGGTACCATGTTCAATGGTTCTCACCCCTGATCTGATAGCCCTTTTCATTCCTTCCGCACCATGGGCATGGGCAGCCACGTGCATTCCCAGATCAGATGCGGTCTTTACAATCATCTGTATTTCTTCTTCACTAAAAGAAGGACCTGAACCGTCTTTAGACACACTTAGCACCCCACCAGTAGCCGCGATCTTAATGAGGTCCGCCCCATTTTTATAGCGCTGCCGTACCGCTTTCCGGGCATCTTCTACACCATTGACTATTCCCATTTCCGGTCCAGGATCTCCCATCAGGTCCAACCTAAATCCATTAGTAGGATCGCCATGTCCTCCAGTAATTGTTAATGCCCTGCCCGCAGTATATATGCGAGGGCCTTCTACCACACCTTGATTAATGGCATTTTTAAGAGCAATATTTACCCCGGATCCTGCTAAATCTCTCACTGTGGTAAATCCGGCCATCAAATTTTTACGGGCATAGCCGTAGGCACGGAATGCCTTATCAGCAGGATTGAGCGTAAAACGTTCCAAATACCTGTTTTTATTGGTCTCATGTTCCAGATGGACATGCATATCCATCAAACCAGGCATTACCGTTTTATTACTTAAGTCAATGAGCTGTCCACCTGCATCAGGGGGGGTAAAACCCTTTTGTACAGCTACTATAGTACCATTTTCAATGATCACAGTCATTTGGCTTTTAATCTTATCACTTTTACCATCAATCAGATTACCACAATGGATAAAGGTTTTTTGGGCGTAAGCTGAAACAAATGTCAAAATCAGCACAGCCATTAGGGTTGTTTTTACTGTTTGGATCATGTTTTTATTCATAATAGTTAATGTTTATACTGTATTAATTAGCCTGGCCAGGTATTGGTCATGCCCGTCCTGATACAGAATTTGTGTTATCCAACCGTGTTTTGTGGATAAATCAATCAACAATTCCTGGTCAATATAAAGCCACTTAAACCACTTTCCTTTTTGGGCCTCATACTGGAACTGATACTTGATTTCTCCGTAATAATGATCGATCGGCAATTCAGTTTTCTTGTACAAATATCGAATATCACTTGAATCAAACAATACCTGCCCCCCACTATAGAGAAGATCCTTCAAATGAATTAAGAATTGTTCAAACTTCGCCAAGGTGCCCACTACACCAATCCCATTCATCATTAATAAAATGGTGTCATATTTTGTCCTCTAAATTTAAATACATCCTCTTTCACCACCCTTTTCACCCCTCTATTCTTCATTATGTCGGTCAATTTAGGAGAAATCTCCATTAGCAGTTACCTCCAATCCCCTTTGTTGTAGGATCAACGCACTGCTACCCACTCCAGCGCCTATATCTAACACTTTGCCACTACATAAACTCAAAGCATATTCCTCTAGCTCAGAAATACTTAATTCATCCCTAAAGAATACCTCCATAAGCATTCGATCGGGTGGGCCATAATCATTGTTGAGAAAAAGTTTAGAGGCCTTATTCTGATAATGATAGTCCTGGCAGGCTTGCCCGTGAACATCCAACTTCGGGTCCATGAATCAGCTGGAATGATCGGCAACTATCAACCACCTACCCTCTATTTTCCTCCACAGTAAGGAGAAATGTCCCTGTAAATTTCCTATCTCCCGTTCCAGAAACCATTTACCTACCACAAAGTAGTTATCTTCATTGATACGATCGATCACCAATAGTTCAAAGGAAAGTTGTCCCATTGCTATTTGGTCGGGATAGGTTTTTTCATATCTCTCCCGTGTATTTTTCCAGCCCCAGGTAATTCCTTTGCTACCAATGAACTTCAGAGAATCAGAGTGCCAATAGGGTTCCATAAAACAAGATAGATCTCCTTTGTTCCAGCATGCTTGTTGTTGAGCTAGCATTTCCCTAATAATTTTTTCATCACGGTTTACCATTTCCAGGGAAAATTGGATAAAGGAAAACATAACGAGTAAACCGATTTTCATACTTATATTGTTTAAGTAATTGCGAGGTATTTGATGTTCATAGATATTACCCTAATAGTTGTAAAAACTCCATTTCCTTCATAAATAATAGCTGTTTATTATCTGTTTATTAATTGGTTATTTACTATATTTGTGTAAACCACCGTGTAAACCGTATACAAATGACAAAGATAAAAATCCCATTACATAAAATAATCTTATTCAAGAGTAAGACATTGAGCAGCGGAGACCACCCAATAATGTTAAGGGTCACCTACCAGAGAAATAGAAAATACTATTCCTTGAAACTGAATAGCTCTCCTGACAAATGGAATGATGAACTTAGCCTTTTTAACAGGAACAAAGAAGGAAATATTAAACTAAGTCACTTTGACGGGAGGGCAGATAAAACATTCAGGAAAATGGAGGAGGAAGACCGGGAATTTTCTTTTGCAAGGTTTGAGGAATTATTTTTTAAAAGCAGTAAGCCGGTGCGACTTTTTGAGTATTGGGGAAAAGTCATTGAATCCTTAGAAGATGAGAACAGACTAGGAACCGCAGCCTCTTACAATGATGCTTTCAAGTCATTCAAAAAATTCCGACAAAATAAAGATCTCCTGTTTACAGATGTTAATTATAAGTTGCTGGATAAGTACCGGAAATACTTAAAAGTATAATATTCTGTAAATACTACTGCTCTATATCTTAGAGTTATGCGAGTAATATTCAACCATG
>JAPUIM010000261.1 GCA_027297025.1 Bacteroidota bacterium
CCCCCCCACACAACCCCCCCCCCCCCCCCCCAATTCCCTGATGGGTTTAAATACTTCTTCCGCCTTATCCAAGGGGCCGGTATAACACCAGACTACGCCACATACCCTTTGCATATGCAGATGTTCGGGAAACGGGTCGCCGGGAGGCACTATCAAGAAAACGAAAAAACCATAAAGATCATTAGAAGCGTTTTTGGTGATCCCATCGTAAAACTTCATGGCTTCCTCTGCTTGTTCAATGGGCCAAAACATAGGCCCGGCATATACATTTTTGATGGGTATTAATTTAAAAGTAAAGGATACTACAACTCCAAAATTGCCTCCTCCTCCTCTTAATGCCCAAAATAGATCTGTGTGGCTGGATTCGTTGGCAGTGACCAATTCTCCGGTAGCCAGAACTATGTTGGCCTCCAGTAGATTGTCGATAGTTAATCCCCCTTTTCGACTGAGGTAGCCCATTCCGCCACCCAAGGTGATGCCACCGATGCCGGTGGTTCCTATAATCCCACTGGGTAAGGCCAAACCATGTTCATGGGTGGCTTTATCCACATCCGCTAAGGTGCAGCCGGTTTGTACCATGGCAGTTCTTTGATCAGGATTGATCTGAATATCCTTCATTTCTGACAGGTCGATGACCAGGCCATCTTCGCAGAGCGCAAGTCCTGCACCATTGTGGCCACCGCTACGAATGGATACTTTCAGTTCTTTTTCTCTGGCGAAGTTTACCGCTTGAATTACATCATCCTCATCCTTGCATTTAATAATAATGCCGGGATGTTTATCGATCATGGCATTGTAAATTTGTCGTGCCTCATCATAATCCGGATCCTGAGGTAAGATGATCCTGCCTTTGAGTTTAGCTTTTAATGAATCAGTCTCAACCAAAGTGAAAGTATTCGATATGCTCATTTTAGTAAGTTTTAGTGAATTAAATAAAACAAATATAAATGACTGAAAGCGGTTATTCCACCACATTTCGTTCAATAACTACTACAATTGATTCATTAAAAGATTCTTAAGTGCGAACTACCTGAATAGGATTAGGAAAAGGCTTTTGAGGGTAATGTCCCAAATTTTTGTTGGAAGCATTTAGCGAAATAAGCGGGATTGTTAAAGCCCACCTCCAAGGCGATTTCCGAAATATTGTGCTGTTTTTCCTTGATCAGCGACAGTGCTTTTTGCATCCTTAGGTCCCGAATAAAACCAATGGGTGATCGACCGGTAATTGAGGTAATCTTGCGATATAATTGAGGTCGACTGATGCCGATATCTCGGCTGAGGCTCTCAACGTTAAAATTGTTATCGGTAAGGCGGTTTTCGGCAATATCAAAAAGACTGTCCATGAATTTTTCCTCAGGAAGACTTATTACCTTTAGGGATTGAAGTCCGCCAGATTTTTCATTTAAATCACCTAGCTTTTCAATTAAGTTAGATGCCATAATTTCCTGGTTTCCCGCAATCAAACTTAACCTTTGAGCCAATTTGATGGCCGCCTCAAAAAATCCTTCATTTTCGGTAACAGGCTGGCCTCCACTTATACCCATTTTGAAAGAGATGTCCCATTCACTATCCTCAGGGTTTTTGCTTTTTTCTCTAAGTTCATTATGAATTTCAACTGCACATCCTACTGCGTCATCCGATGCTATGAAAACAGCGATAATGCTATCATCACCTAAATGTTTCACCTCCTTACCCTGAAATTTGTTGATTTTGCTAATGGCTAATCTTTTAGGTTTATCAGGAAGCTTTAGTTTTTTGTAATCTACTGAACGAGTAACGCTGGTATTGCCTATAATATCAATCACCAGTACAAAACGGTAACCGATATCGACTGTTCCATCCTCATGCCTGACCATTCCGTGATCGATCTGGTGGTTTTCTCCAATGAAAAGATTATAAAAACCGGGCTCCACCTCCACTATTTGACAAGCCACATTACCATGGGCTTCCCGGTGCACCGCCGCACAAGATTCTTTGTCTGGTCCTTCGATGAGGCAAAAGACCGTTCCTGCTGCCTCATTCACCCAGAACTGATGGTACTTGACCTTATACCGATCCTGAACCGCCTTGTCAGCAATATGATCATTTTTCACACCTTCAATGGTTATGTCCGAGATAATATGAAAATCCATATATAATGGCATGGGCGTATTTTTTGTGCGGTTAGCTCTTTACAATATACTAATAAAAAACAAATTGGCCTTCTGTAAAATTGGTATTTGAGTCAATGATCCTGTAACCTTCCGTGAAATGAAAATGTTTCAATAAGGGGTCCGAAAGGCTAACTGAGAAAGTTGGTTTTTGTTGAAGTATTAAATAGTATCTTTCACCTTCTTAGTTTAAAATAGCGAGAACTTGGACTGTGATACAAGTGGTTTAAGATCTACAAATGACTATAATACAGTCACCTAGTGAGATGAAATTAAAGTAAAGATTTACCACAAAGAGAAATAGCATGGATCTATTAATAGGACAAAAAGCCGAGCGCAGTATTACCCTTACCGCAGAACATGTTAAAACATTTGCAGACTTAAGCGGCGACTATAATCCTCTTCATTTTGACCGGTCCTTTACCGCCAAAACCAAATTTAAGCGGTTGGTGGTTCAAGGCGGTTTAACCACCGGTCTTCTGCATGCCCTGGTGGCTATGGATATGCCCGGGCCAGGGACTGTATTTCTCAGCCAAAATTGGAAATTCACCGCTCCTGTTTTCATTGGAGATACCATAACTGCCGAAGCGGAAGTGGTGAGTGTTCATGAAACAAAGCCAGTTACCCAATTGAAATTCAAAGTCACGCGTCAAGAAGGGGAGACAGTTTTGGAAGGAGAAGCATGGTGTTATACTTTTTCAGTTGAGGAATAATCTTAAACTTGTTGGTGACACCAGATTAAAAACAAACATGTTG
>JAPUIM010000262.1 GCA_027297025.1 Bacteroidota bacterium
TTTCCCGCATTCACCGGAATGGCAGCAGGTGTGGGACTTTCCGGGGACTTAAAAGATCCCAAGAAGTCTATACCCAGAGGCACTCTATGGGCCACTGTAATAGGCATGCTGATCTACGCATTGGTGGCATTTAAACTGTCCGTTTCCGCCACTCCTGAAGCTTTAGTGGCTGACCAATTGATCATGTCACAAATAGCGATTTGGGGACCTATTATTCCAGTGGGACTTGTATGCGCCACTATTTCTTCAGCTCTTGGATCCATGATGATAGCACCTCGGACCTTACAAGCCTTGGCCCAGGATAAACTATTTGTTGCCGATTCAATTAACAACTGGGTAAAGAAAAGTAGTCAGAAAAATTTGGAGCCTGTAAATGCTACCCTTATCACCACCTTTATCGTACTGGTTTTTGTTAGTATCGGGGGAGTGAATTTCGTGGCGGAGATCATTTCTATGTTCTTTATGGTTACCTATGGTTCCATATGTCTCATTTCTTTCCTACAACATTTTGCCGCTGATCCATCCTATCGTCCAGTTTTTAAGTCGCGTTGGTATTTTTCACTATTTGGTGCAGTAATGTGTATTTATATGATGTTCAAAATGAACATGCTGTATGCCATTGCTGCCATAGTTTTCATGGTCTTGATTTATTTGATTATCACTAATTATAAAAAAGACAGGCCGGGAATGGCCAAGATTTTCCAGGGAGTGATATTTCAACTCAGCCGTAGACTTAGGGTATTTATCCAAAAGGCGGATAAAGATGATGTGGATAACTGGAGGCCCTCGGTCATTTGTATTTCACAAGATTCATTTGAAAGACCTTCTGCATTGGATCTGATGAGATGGATCTCCCATCGTTATGGATTTGGCACCTATATTCACTATATACAAGGCTATTTTTCCAAGGATTCCAATCAACAGGCGGGGCAGGAATTGGCAAGATTGATCAAAGGAGCGGGTGTCAGTAAAAGCAATGTTTACATGGACACCCTGATCTCGCCATCCTATACAACCGCCATTGCTCAATCCTTACAACTTCCCAGTGTGTCAGGAAAGGATACCAACATGTTTCTATTTGAATATTCCAAAATGCAATCTGATAGTATTCAAGAGATCATCCAAAATCTCCCCCTGGTAAGGGCCGCCGAGTTTGACTTCTGTATATTGGGCTCGTCCGAAAAAGGATTTGGATTCAGGCATGAGATTCACCTATGGATTACTCCCAATGACTATATTAACGCCAATCTCATGATACTCATGGCCTATGTCATCATGGGACACCCAGACTGGCGCGGGGGTCAAATCAAGATCTCGGCAGTATTCCCTAAACAAGAAATTTCCGATCAAAAGGAAAAACTTTTGGATCTTATCCAAACCGGAAGATTGCCCATTTCAGCACATAATATTGAGCTTATTGAAAAAGAAGAAAATGTGAGCCTTAAGGAGATTATCAGCGAAAAATCAGTTGATTCCGATTTGACTATGGTGGGTTTGAGAGAAGAGGCTTTAAAGCAATTGGGTGAGCAGATATTTGAAGGTTACGATGATATGGGTAATATATTATTTGTAAATGCAAACCAAAGTAAAGTCATCATCTAAATTATCAATGGAGCCACCTTAAGTGATATTATGAGTATAAACGAGATCCTAAGCTACGAATTGTTAAATCTGGGAGACGTGAAGGTAAGTGTCTACCACCTTTTGGCGATTGTCATCATTGTCATATTAAGCAAGGTATTTCTATGGGGTCTGCGCCGATTTTTTAAAAGACAAACCACTAAATTTCATCTAGATGAAGGAAGGGCCTGGGCATTTTACCAAATCCTGAAATACGTGATTATCGTTATTGTTATGGTACTCATTTTGGATTCTATTGGGGTAAAAATCACCATCCTCCTGGCCGGTTCAGCTGCATTATTGGTGGGTGTTGGTTTGGGACTGCAGCAAACTTTCAATGATTTTGTTTCCGGCATCATTCTTTTATTCGAGGGCACCGTTTCAGTAGGTGATATTGTGGAGGTGGCAGGTATTGTGGGCAAAGTGCAAAAGATTGATATCAGAACTTCTCAAATAGAAACTCGCGATAGCATTGTCATCATTGTTCCCAACTCAAAATTGATCAACGACAACGTCATCAATTGGTCCCATAATCGAAAAGAAACCCGCTTTTCATTAACCGTGGGAGTGGCCTATGGTTCAGATGTGGAAAAAGTAAAAGCCATACTGGAAACAACTGCCAAAGATCATTCTCAAATCACCGATGAACCTGCTCCTGAAGGCCGATTTGTTGATTTTGGTGATTCCGCCTTAATATTTGAACTGCTATTTTTGTCTTCAAATATGTTTAGGATAGAATTGATCAAAAGCGAACTAAGATTTGCTATTGATCGCAAATTCAGACAGGCAGGCATTGTCATTCCTTTCCCACAGCGTGATCTTCACCTTAAAACCGATCAAACCAAAACAACTCAAAATCAGGGAAAATTCAAGTAGAATAAGTATGCGGGTACCTATTTTAACTTTATGCCAAGGCAGCAACAATAAGAGATGAAACTTGCAA
Organism: Bacteroidota bacterium; assembly: GCA_027297025.1. Lineage (GTDB taxonomy): Bacteria > Bacteroidota > Bacteroidia > Cytophagales > Cyclobacteriaceae > JAPUIM01. Next base: position 2,564 of record JAPUIM010000262.1, read on the forward strand.
TTATCAGGAAAAAAAGTAATTTGGATTAGAATTAAAACCTCAAGAAAATGGTCGACTTGAAAAGAATACTGGTTGGGCTTGACCTAACCGAAATGGACGAAGTTCTCATCAAGTATTGTTCGTTTTTTTCTCAGATAATGAAACCGGACAAGATATACTTTATTCACATCTCCGATAAATTGGAACTGCCCAAAGCAATAAGGGAAAAATACCCCGATCTGATTGCCCCTGTGGACGAAACCATTCAGAGGGAAATTGAATTCCTGGTTGACCAATATTTTGATAAAACCAGTGTAAATGAAATCAGCGTGGAGGTGAAAAAGGGGAAACCCAATCGGGAAATACTCAAATGGATGGAAATCAAAGAAATTGATCTAATTGTTTTGGGGCGAAAAACCAATATGAAAGGAGATGGCATAATTCCGGGAAAAATAGTCAAGGAATCGCATGGATCAGTGATGCTGGTTCCGGAAAAATCCTCTGAGTTTCTCAATAAAGTGGTGATTCCTTTAAATCTGGGCCATGAAGAAAACTTGCCCTTGAAAGAAGCATTGGCCATCGCTGACAAAACGCATATGCGATTGATAGGTCAAAATATCTACCATGTTCCTTCCGGATATCATACTACAGGCAAAACTTTTGATGAATTTGCAGAAATAATGAAAGGGAACGCCCAAGCTGGAATGGAGAAATTGATTAAAAAATACAATTTGTCAAACTACAACTTCCACTACGATTTGACCCTGGATGAAGAGCATGACATGGCAGAAAAAATTTATGATTTGGCCATCCGCGAACATGCAGATATGATCATCATGGGTTCGCAGGGTAGAACCATAGGCGCTTCTGTGTTGTTGAGAAGTGTGGCCGCCAAGTTGACTGAGTACGATAAAAACATTCCCCTGCTGGTAGTCAAAGACCCCAAAGAAAATTTGAGCTTTTTAGAAGCCTTAATGAATATTTAGTTAAGGTAGCTTAATCTACCGTGAATTTCGAAGGCAACGGTGTCTTGTAGCGGTAATTTTTGTTTCCCTTTAATGGCATAGGAATTTAGCCTATTCACATTGGGTTGGCCGAATTCCATCTCTAAAATTCTTTCAGAATAGTAAAGTACATTTTCCTCCCTGTGCAGAACCTCTATTTTTCCTACAAACTCGTCTGATGAATATATCTTAAGGTACACTATACCGTTGGCTTCAGGATTTTTATTTTTATAAATCACTACCTGCCAGGCACCTTCAGTGGTCATTTCGGTTTCATACGAATCTCTTAATGCCGGTCGATTAATATCGGCTTGAGCAAATATCTCCAATTCTTTTACCCAACCCGCACTATCCAGTTGTAATATTTTATTTTCTGCCTGGCCCGACATAACAATGGTTTTGTCTACTTCGGGATTAAGTTCGGCGAGTAGCGGAATCAATTCCCGAACCTTTTTCTCTAACTCGAAATATGGTTTATTTACCACCTGAGTGGGACCACCGGGTGCACTACAACCCGTGGTAAGCCCTATTAATCCCGCGAATAAGCCAATACTTAAAAACTGCATTAAATTAGAATTTTACCAGTCATCTCATCGGGAATGGGCAAACCCATTAAGGTAAGGATGGTAGGCGCTAAATCACCTAATTTGCCATCTTTTATAGGCTTTTGATAACTTTCATCCACCAATATACAAGGCACTAAATTGGTAGTATGAGCTGTATTTGGGCTCCCATCTTCATTGATCATGA
>JAPUIM010000263.1 GCA_027297025.1 Bacteroidota bacterium
GCATACTCCGATGTAAAAATATGTTTGCCTTGGGGATCATGTACTTTCTATTTGACAGATCCACGGAACCCACAGAAAATTTCCTAAAGACCAAATTCAGAAATAAACCGGTTTTAGTAGAGGCCAATTTAAAGGCGTTACATGCAGGTTACAGCTTTGCTATTACTATAGAGGCATTGCCTTCCATATACAAGGTTCCTCCCGCTAAAATTAAAAAGGGTAAATACCGCCATATTTCTGGTAATCAGGCAATAGCCTGGGGATTTATGGCTGCCGCCGAGAAAATGGGAAAGAGGCTTTTTTATGGTTCTTATCCCATCACCCCAGCCTCAGATATTTTACATGAATTGGTCAAGTACAAGAGCATGGGTGTGATCACCCTGCAAGCGGAGGATGAAATTGCTGCGGTATGTTCAGCTATTGGGGCAAGTTATGCCGGTCAATTGGGAGTTACCGCTTCTTCCGGGCCAGGTCTGGCTTTGAAAGGAGAAGCTATCAATCTGGCGATAATGGCAGAAATACCGGTAGTTATCGTGGATGTGCAAAGGGGCGGGCCCTCTACCGGACTTCCCACCAAAACCGAACAGGCAGATCTGAACATTGCTTTATTTGGCAGAAATAGCGAAAGTCCCGCCATTGTGATTGCCTCCTCCACCCCTTCCAATTGTTTCAATTATGCATACGAAGCAATAAAACTATCATTTGAACATATGACGCCGGTGATCCTGTTATCTGATGGATACCTGGCCAATGGCTCAGAGCCCTGGCGATATCCGACTATGGCCGACCTGCCCGATATTAAAATTCCTGAACCCAAACTGAACGGCAAGGAATTTAGACCCTACGAAAGGGATAACAAGACCTTGGCCAGGTATTGGGTGGTTCCCGGTACTAAAGGACTGGAACATAGGATCGGTGGATTGGAAAAAGAAGAATTAACCGGCAATGTTTCCTACGAATCTAAAAACCATGAGAAAATGGTGATGATCAGGGAGGAAAAAGTGGCGCGAGTGGCTAATTTTATTCCTGAGTTAAATGTGAAAGGGGATACCAGCGGACCATTGCTGGTTGTGGGTTGGGGCAGTACTTACGGCTCCCTATTGACAGCCACCAAGGAACTTCAAATAGAAGGCAGGGAAGTATCATTGGCCCATTTCAACTATTTAAACCCACTTCCCAAAAATACCGAAGAATTATTGAGCCAATTCGATAAGATATTGGTGTGTGAACTGAACCGGGGACAATTTTGTAACTATTTGAAAAGTAATTTTCCAAAGTTGGATTATGAAAGTTACACCAAAGTACAAGGTCAACCATTTATGGTGGCTGAAATTAAGGATAAAATGATTAGTGTATTAGACCAACAAGTCACAGTCTAATAATAATTTAATATTATGGCTGAAAGTGTATTAGACGTACCCCTAACCAAGAAGGATTTTGTTACCGATCAACTGGTTCGATGGTGTCCCGGTTGCGGTGACTATGCCGTCCTGTCAGCTATGCAAAATGCATTGCCCCGGCTAGGTAAGAAAAAAGAAGACCTTGTATTCATATCAGGTATCGGTTGTGCTGCCAGGTTTCCCTATTATATGGATACCTATGGATTCCACACCATACACGGAAGAGGTCCTGCAGTGGCCACCGGTGTGAAATTGGCAAATCCAAATTTGAGTGTTTGGGAGATCCAAGGTGATGGTGATGCTATGGCCATTGGTGGCAACCATTTTATTCATGTTCTGAGAAGAAACCTGGACATGAATATTGTATTGTTCAATAATGAGATCTACGGTCTTACCAAGGGACAGTACTCACCCACCTCTCAAATTGGATTGGTGACAAAATCAACTCCTATGGGAGGTATTGAACGACCCTTTAATGCAGGGGAACTGGTCATTGGTGCCAACGGGACCTTTTTTGCCCGCACCATAGACACCAACCCCAAATTGATGACCGATATTTTTGTGGAATCTGCTAAACATGTAGGTACTTCATTAATAGAGGTTCTGCAAAATTGTGTGATCTATAATGACAAAGTACATGCTGCCGTTACCGCCAAAGAAAATAAGGACGATTTCCAACTGCATTTGGAACATGGCAAACCCATGATCTTTGGTAAGGAACACAACCAGGGGATCCGTTTGAATGGTTTGAAATTAGAAGTTGCAACTATAGGTGAAAATGGAGTGTCAGAAGATGACCTTTTGGTCCATGACGCCCATAGTAGAGACAATACGTTACACCTTATGTTGGTTAAAATGAAGCCCCCCGAATTTCCAGTGGCGCTGGGTATTATCAGAGCGCATAAAGGCAGAACTTACGACAACCTGGTGCAGCAACAGTATGAGGAATCTCAGAAAACCGCTAAATTCAAAACCATGGATGAGTTGTTAGCCAGCGGCAACACCTGGGATGTAAAATAACAATCTATAACAGCCAGTAGCTGAAGCTGATCATTGTGGACTATTCACTGCCGACATCATCTTATCAAAGATTGCCGTATTCTGGTAGATACCACTGAATTCATCCGATCCGGGACCCCAGGCAAAAACCGGTATTAAAGTGGCTGAATGACCTCCAGTTGAAAATGTGGGAGAGATCGAATCGTAGTCACTTTCCATTCCCATCATCGAGGTGTCGGCGGACTGTATGATCCGGGCCGATAAGGTAAATCCCCCGGTTTCGTGATCAGCAGTCACGATTACCAATGTATTTTGATCCTTTTCGGCGAAATCAAGTCCCACTCCGATGGCCTGATCGAAGTCAATTAATTCGCTGATCAGATACTCTGAATTATTCTCATGGCCACCCCAATCAATCTGAGATCCCTCGACCATCAAAAAGAAGCCATCAGGATCCTGTGATAGATACTCAATAGCTTGCCTGGTGGCCCGGGGGAGAAAATCGCCCCTCCCCTCGACCATTTTAGGCATAGCATCCGGCGCTAGCAGGTAGCCGTATTTCTGAGGGAAATGCACTTCAGAGGACAATTCCACAGTGTCAATGTTGAAACCCTTACTGGTAAGCGAGTCCAAGTAGTTATAGCCGTCTTTGCGATTACTAAAAAACATGGAGCCAGCTCCAGCAAAATAATCCACCTCCGACCCCACCAGTTGGGCGGCGATCTCCTCATGCATCATCCTGGATTTAACATGGCTGTAAAACGATGCTGGATTTGCATGAGTTATTGACGAGGTTGCCACC
>JAPUIM010000264.1 GCA_027297025.1 Bacteroidota bacterium
GTTTCATCAAGGGTGATGTTGGTGGCTATTTTTACTTTGATCTTTCCCAGGGCGTTGACTAACTCACCTCCCCTGGGATGGTCATAAACCGGATTGCAACCCAGAAATATCACTGCACCAATACTTCCACTGCCCGCCTGCTGAATAAAATTGTTCATTAAATCTTCGTCCCCTTGTCTGTAGTTTAACGGATTATTCAAATCAATTGTATTGCCATAATTGCCTAATACATGATTTATTGCATTAACCACTAATTGTACATCAGGATCGTTAGAGCCGCACACCACCAGCGACTTTCCTCTACTGGCCCACAGTTCATCTGCTACCTGACTAATTGATGCCTCCTCAATTTTGGTAGTGTTAATCCGGGCGTTTCCACCCTTTTGAGCAATAGCATTATACAGAGCAACTACTAAAAGTCCTTCCTGTGAAGGTCTGATGGGAAAGCGATAGTCGGCATTACATCCGGTAAGAGAAAGAACAGATTCATACTGAAAATGTCGGGACATAGTTCTTTTCTCACTGCTGATCTTACGGGTCTTGCTGTATTGTTTGGTGTTTTCAATGGGTGCAATCCAGGTACCTAGAAAATCAGCTCCAAAGCTTACTATTACATCGGCTTTACTGTAGTCATAGGATGGAACCACAGCTTTACCAAAGGCCTTCTCATTGGCTTTTATCAAACCATGGGCCGACTGCGGATCATAGGTGATATGAACAGTATTGGCATATTGAGCCTTAAAATCCTCGATCACTTTGAGTGTGGTAGGACTTATGACGGTGTTGCTTACAATGCTTATTTGACCTCCTGATGCAGCTACAGTACGAAGTTGTTGAAGTACGTTTTTATCCAGGGTTTCCCATTCAACCTCCGCACCCCCAGCCATTGGTCCTCTAAGCCTTTGTTTATCATATAAGGTGAGCACCGAAGCCTCTACTTGAGCGTTTACCCCGCCCTGTGTGATCTTGGACTCCCAATTCCCCTCAATTTTTATGGGCCGTCCCTCCCGGGTTTTCACCACTATGCTACAATAATCTCCCCCACTGGTATAAGTAGATGCATAATAATTGGGTATTCCGGGATCCACTTCCTCGGGTTTGATAAGGTAGGGAATGGCTTTTCTTACTGGCGCTTCACAAGCAGCTAATGATGCCGCAGCTAAACTAAATCCCATCATCTTCAAAAAGTCCCTTCTGGAGCTACCTTCATGGTCCACCTCTTTACCAGTTTTAACCGGTAAGTATTCAGGGAATTCCTTTTCCGCGTATTTTAAAAATTTGGGATCCTCGGATAATTCTTCTAATCCTTTCCAGTAAGTTTTTTTATTGTCGCTCATATTGTTGTTATCAGGACGAGATGATTTTAAAAGTTATTAATAGTGACATTTGGAGCATTCCACCCCTCCAATATTTTCTACAGTCATGGGTTGTTTACTCTTTTGGTTATGTACTAGTACCAGATTATCATAATAGGCATTGCCTTTGGTATTTACCTTGGTTTCGCGATGACAATTAATGCACCATCCCATAGTTAAAGGAGCATGTTGAGCCACTACTTCCATTTCCTTTATTTCTCCATGACAAGTTTCACACTCTATATTACCCACTTTGACATGCTGTGCATGATTGAAATAAGCCAAATCAGGTAGATTATGGATCCTCACCCATTCTATCGGTTTTGGGTTAGGCCCATAAGTCCTGGTTTGAGGATCATAGTCTAGGGCCGCATAAATCTTGGCAATTTCATTTTTTCCGGTATTAGTGCCCTCTTGAATTTCCTGGTGGCAATTCATGCAAATATTCAAAGAGGGAATATTTGCGTTCTTACCCTTTCTCACCCCGGTATGGCAATAATTACAATCAATCTCGTATTGACCGGCATGGACCTTGTGTGAGTATGCGATGGGCTGGGTGGGAGCATACCCTTGCTGTACGCCAATTGTGAACAATACCTCTATGCATGATTTGAAACCCACACCAATAAATATAAAAGCTACAAAAAACAAGAAGTAGTTACTTTTCAGAACTGCCTGCAGATCGAATCTTTGCCTGACAATCTCCTGGTCGGATTCATCCAGGTCTTCTCTACCTTCCAGGTATTTTTTGAGAATGGGAATGATCATTAGCACTGCACCTAATACCAGGATCATTACTACCAAAAGCGCTACCAGTATAGCCACAATGTAGTCTGGGACTTCCGCAGTACCCGCTCCAGGTCCACCGGGTACTCCTGCAGCATCAGCCACTGTTGCAGCTTCCGCAGGTTTCGCGGATTCTGCCTTGATATATTCGATGATGGATTGAATTTCTGTATCGGAAAAGAAATCATGCGGAGGCATCAATGTCTTGCTGTATTCCTCATACAACTTTACCGCATAATCATCACCGCTGTTGATCACCATTTGAGAGTTGGTAATAAAAGCTTTTATCCAAGTCTCATCCCTTCTTTTATGCACATCCCTTAAAGCCGGTCCTATCAATTTTTCATTGATGGTGTGACAAACTTTACAAGTCTCCTCAAATAAGGTTTTACCTTGAACTGCCAATTCCTGATCTGCCCCCCCACCTGCATCTGCGGCTGCCCCGGCTTCAGCCTGAGCAGCATCCCCACCACCAGCAGCACCTTCATCCTGGGCTCTGACATAAGCGAAAATTGAAATAATCTCATCATCCGTCATGTCGTTGAGAATCATTTCAATTTGGAAATATTCATTGAAGATCTTATTGGCATATTCATCCCCCGATTCAATCAGCGCTCTGGAATTTCTGGTCCAGCTGATCAACCAATCCTTTTCCAGCCTATTGTAAACGCCAGACATAGCCGGGCCAATAATTTTGTCATTGATGGCGTGACAAGTAATACAAGTGGTATTGAAGATGGCTTCTCCCGCACTAATTGTCTCCTGGTCGGTAGGGACCCAATCTGAAGATTGACCGATAGAACGAAAGAATGGGGAGATTAGGAAAATTGTGGAAATGAATGGGCGAAAGAAAAAAATCTTTGCGGACATGCCGATGCTTTTTTTTAGTCTAAAAAGATTCTATATAAAACAAATGTAATATCGCATTATTTTTATTCAATCAAAACTATTCACAATTTGACCTAGGTTATAATACGGTGAGTAAGATAAGTAAATAAGCGATACAATTTCAAATCGGATGTGGTCAAAATCTTCTAA
>JAPUIM010000265.1 GCA_027297025.1 Bacteroidota bacterium
TATGCCCTCTTTAAGATCGGTAGTGAAAAACAATCTTCCTTGTTCAATATTTCTTTCAAATAAAATATCTAATCCAGGTTCATAGATGGTGATCTGCCCATTCTTTAGTTTTTGAATCTTCTTCTGATCAATATCAATGCAAGTAACCTGGTTCCCGGTTTCTGCGAAACAGGTCCCGGTTACCAGACCAACATATCCTGTACCTACTACTGCAATCTTCATTTAGTTATTTCTCCTACTAACCCTTAAAAAATTCTGCGCAAAAATAGAGGTTATGATGAAATATCACTAACCTTTTTAAATGTTATTATCTGCTTGAATTAACCGTGTGCCAGTCCAATGATAACTAAACTAACGAATGTTAGTTTGGTTAATAGTGGCCTCTTTAGTAAATTTGTCAGCCTCATGCCACTTCTTTTAAAAATTATAATAATTAGATATATATGGATTTTGAAATAAACGAAAATCAAACCATGATAACCCAAATGATTAGGGACTTGGGTGAAAAGGAAATTATTCCACATATGAATGCATGGGATGAAAAGCAGGAATTTCCCATCAACTTATTTAAAAAACTGGGGGAATTGGGGTTAATGGGAGTACTGGTGCCTCATGAATATGGGGGTTCAGGATTTGGTTATCATGAATATGTAACTACCATTTCAGAAATTTCCCGAATTGATGGGTCAATTGGTCTTTCATTAGCAGCCCATAATTCCTTATGTACAGGTCATATCTTACATTTTGGTGATAAAACTCAAAAACAAGAATATTTGCCCAAACTTGCCACCGGGGAGTGGATTGGGGCTTGGGCTCTGACAGAGCCCAATACCGGATCAGATGCGGCTAACATGAAGACGGTTGCCAAGCGTGATGGCGAGCATTGGGTAATCAATGGAACCAAGAATTTTATTACTCATGGGAAATCAGGCAATGTAGCGGTTGTAATAGTGAGGACTGGGGAAGCAGGAGATTCCAAGGGGATGACAGCATTTGTGGTGGAGAAAGGAACTCAAGGTTTTACCTCAGGTAGAAAAGAGAATAAACTGGGTATGAGGGCTTCAGAAACCACAGAACTGATTTTTGATAACTGCAAAGTGCACCAAAGTAAAATGCTAGGGAAAGAGGGTGAAGGATTTATTCAAGCCATGAAAGTTTTGGAGGGTGGAAGAATTTCCATCGCAGCGTTAAGCTTGGGCATAGCCCAGGGAGCATTTGATGCAGCTTTAAAATATTCCAAGGAAAGAAAACAATTTAATCGTCCCATCTCCCATTTCCAGGGGATCGCTTTCAAACTTGCAGATATGGCAACCAAAATTGAAGCGGCAAAACTATTGGTTTTCCGTGCCGCTGACTTAAAGGATAAGGGGGAAGAAGTGAATTGCGAATCAGCTATGGCTAAATATTATGCATCTGAAGTAGCCGTACAAGTGGCTAACGATGCAGTCCAAATATTCGGTGGGTATGGCTATATAAAGGACTACCCAGTGGAAAAGTACTATAGAGACGCCAAATTGTGTACTATAGGAGAAGGCACCTCGGAAATTCAGAAGATTGTCATCGCACGATCTATAACAAAATAGCATAGAAATTGCTTTATATTTAATATTGGATTAAATTTGCAACCCTTTTAACCAACACAATTGGAGTCTACATAATGATAATAATCAATGTCAAGGAAAACGAATCTATCGAAAAGGCGCTAAAACGTTTCAAAAAGAAATTTGAGAAAACAAGGGTTTTAAAGGAATTAAGAGCCCGCAGTTTTTTTGAAAAAAAATCCGTTTCTCGTAGACATGAGAAGTTAAAAGCCGCCTATATACAGAAACTTTACGTTGAAGATAATTATTAATTTTTCCTATTCTTTTTGAACCATTTTGATTAAGTTAGTACTGCAATTTGAGGCAGTGCTACATGGTAAAAACATTCCTGAAATTCCTTCAATTTGAGAAAAGGTATAGCCCTCACACCCTATTATCATATAAGAATGATTTAGGCCAATTCTCAATATATCTCTCTCAAAATTTTCCGCAAAATGCAATTCAAGAGGTGGAGCATAAAATTATCCGATCTTGGATAGTATCATTGGTTGAAAATAAGATTACTCCCCGATCGGTTAACCGGAAGATTGCTTCCCTGCGCTCATTTTACAAATTCTTGAGACAAAGGGATTATATCACCAATGATCCTTCCCGTAAAATCAAAATACTAAAGACAGAAAAACAGTTGCCCTCTTTTGTTAAAGAAGGAGACATAATAAAATTATTGGATCACCTAAAATTCAAGGAGGATTTCGAAGGATACAGGGATAAGGTTTTAATGGAACTTTTATACGGAACAGGGATGCGACTTTCGGAAATCATCAATGCCAAATCTATTGATATCAATGTTTTTGATCATACCATAAAAGTCCTGGGTAAGAGAAATAAAGAACGGTTAATTCCGTTTTCTAATAATTTAGCAGCAGTTATTGATGGTTATAATGCTAAACGGGAGGAGTGTTTTGGAGAAGTATCCGCAGAAGATTATTTGATAGTGACCAACAATGGTAAAAAAAGCTATCCAATGTTTATTTACAGGACAGTTAGGAAATATCTCGAAATGTTCACTTCAGTTGATAAAAAGAACCCGCACGTTCTTAGGCATACATTTGCCACTCATTTGGTTAACAAGGGAGCAGATTTAAATGCCGTAAAAGATTTGCTGGGGCATGCTAGTCTGGCCGCAACCCAGGTTTATACCCATAATTCTATGGAGAAATTAAAAAAAGTGTTTGATCAGGCGCATCCTAAGGCTTAATTATAAAAATGATTTAATCCCAAATATTATGAAGCTACAAATGCATTCGATTCATTTTGACGCAGACAAGAAACTGGTTGATTTCATTGAAAAACGAACCAAAAAACTGGAAAAATACTACAATCGGATCATTGATGGTGAGGTGTTTTTAAGAATAATAAAAAATGGAAATCACCATAATAAGGTAGCGGAGATAAAACTAAACATACCGGGTACTCAGCTGTTTGCAAAAGAACACTCCGATACCTTTGAGGAAGCTACCGATTTGGCGGTAAATGCGATACGCCGACAGTTGAAGAAACACAAGGACAGGCTAAAAGCACATTGACTTACTAAAAGGTATGTAGGGATCTCAAACGCCCACGTCATCGCGAACCCCTACAACTCGGGGTGTGGCAATCTACTGATTAACAACTACTTACAGACAGGGAGATTCGCACGCTTCGCTCGGAATAACGGTTTCTTGTTCTTTTGAGATTCCCTCTTTTATGCCCAATTAATTATTGGCAAAGTACTCCTGTTGATACTTGTATAACTTTTTGATCAGGTTGCTACCATCATCCGAAAAATATGCCTCCGGATTGAGCGTCGAATTCAATATCCACTGATGCTGCGGATGTGAATAGGCCTTTACTACAATGTCCTCTTCACTTTTTAGGTTCAAGGTCAAGGTGAGCAATTCTGTACCTAATTCACCAAAATTGATATTATCTACAAAATCTCTCCCCGAGACAAACCTAAAACTTCGAAGGGTCCGAACTGTAGATGCAGAGTCAGTCGAATTACCATCAATCACCCAATTGTTGTCGATGGTTTTTAGGACAGTAAAGGAGGTATCCGCAGGATAATCGTATTGTACTCCGGTCAATGAATCGATCACAAAACGCACCAATTGTTTGTTTCTGAAACTGGCAGCATCAGAGGGAAATGAGATACCCATAAAATTGTCGGCAATGTATACCTCGTCATCTTCGGTCAATCGCACATGGGTGTAAAACTGTCGTTGACCTTTAACTCCAAATTTTCCAATAATTATATCTAACGATTTGGTATTTCCTTCGAAAACCTGGACTTGAATTCCGGCAGTATCTACCTGATATTCATTCCATTTTTCAGACTGTCTGGCCACAATTCTACTGGGCTTTATGGTGTTGAGGGTACTTAGGGCGTTCCGTACATTTGAGCTTATTGCAGGTACTTTTTTACCATTGTCCAAAAGCAATTCCCAGTTACCTCCTTCTTTGTCTAACTGTATTTGCTTATCCCCTTTACTGATCAATATTTTGTTGACTTTAGCGGTATCAATGTCTACCAGTACCTCTCTAAAGGATCTGCTTCGACCACTGTTGGCGGTAAACTCAAGGATAAGGTAGGCAGCTCCCAAAATGACAAGGATTCCTATTAGTTTAAGATTGGATAATTTTTTAAACATATTAACGATTAAGTTTTAGATAGAAGATCAAGTCACTGAGACATTGTTATCTATGTCACTCAAAGCTTTCTTGTAACCATTTTTGTCTTTTCCTTAGATTTCGCTGCCTTCTGAAAAGTGCATAAATAAGAATAAGAATTATGGGGACAACTACGTTGCCGTATTTTACCATTGACTTGGTCCCATCTTCCAATTGATCTAAAGGGCGAGAGGTTATACCCTTGGTTCTGAGATCAATCAATCCTGTATCATCCGATAACCAATCAATTGCATTGGTGGCAAAATTAACATTGTCGCTATTTAGCTGTTGTTGTTGACCCTGATCACCATTTACGGCAAATCGTGCATTAGCCACAACTACCATTTTTGATTCAGGCGATCCGCCTAAGCCTTCCAACGCTACTGCAGTGATTTGCGCGGATTGGTTGAAATCCCGCTCAGTCCATTGTTTGTTAATATCTACATAGGAGGGGGTTGAAATCAGACCTGATTGGTTGGAGGTAAAAGCCAACGCTTGTATTTGTATGGTTGAGTCTACTTGCCCAAGGGTAATACTATTGGCAAAAGGAAGCAATAGTGATTCCAGTCCTTTGGTTATGGGATGGTCTGCAAATTTTCCGATTAAAGGAAAATAAGGGAAGCGAACCTGAGAGTTGATAATGAACGGTCCTTGTTGTTGACGCACGGTTATGTTGGCACTATTCACATCTACTACAAATTGCTCGGTCATAACAACTCCTTTTGGTCTAAGCCACTTCACTATGCCGATCTGGTCCCCCTTGCTCAAGAGACTGCTATTTAAATCCCCTTTCACACTACTGAAGGCTATATAAATGCCCCCACCCAATTGCAGGTATTTATCCAGTTTAGCAAAGTGTTCGGGAGGAATGGTATCCTTTGGGTCAATGATAGCAAGGGCTCTATAGGTTATAGGTATTGCTTGCGTTTCCTGGATGGTGTAAGGTTCCAGGTCATACAACACCGACAATTGTTG
>JAPUIM010000266.1 GCA_027297025.1 Bacteroidota bacterium
GTATGTTTCCCAAACTCTGGGAATACGCTGGAATCTCATATCCTGACCTGATTACTAAATTGATTACCTATGCCTGTGAAAGGTTCGATCGCAAATCCAGACTTTCCACCCATTATGAGTCAAACTTAAATTAATTGGGGAGATCTTTTATCTATGAGATTAATAGCCAGAAATATCAAATAGTTTTTATTGCAACTGTTGGTCATATTGACGACAGTCACCGTCTTGATTTTACTTTTTTTCTATCTTTATCTCCCTACCACCACAAATCATGGAGAAACCCTTACCGTTCCCAATCTCATCGGCTTGTCTAATGAAGAGTTGGATGAATACTTGATAAAACGAAATCTTCGTTATGAGGTCACCCAGGATTCCAGTTATTCTTCCAAATTCCCTCCCCAAGCCATCTTGCAACAAGACCCCAAACCAAATGCCAAGGTAAAAGAGAATAGAAAGATCTATATCACCCTAAATATGTCCAGGCCACCATCTACCAAAATGCCCTGTTTGATAGATGGCTCAATAAAGAATGCTCAGGCAGTCTTAAGGAGTCACGATTTACTTTTGGGTGATATAAAATACCGGCCCGCCTTGGGATTGAATTCAGTATTGGCGCAGCGTTACCAAGGCAGGGAATTCACTACCTGTAAGGAAATCGATAAAGGGATTGATATTCCTAAGGGATCGAAAATTGACTTGATAGCAGCCAATGGATTTGGACGCATAACCTTCCCTGTTCCAAATTTGATAGGATTATCCCTGGAGGAGGCCAAATTCATCATGATTGGATCTGGGCTCAAAGTAGGCAGTACCATTTATGGGAAATTCCAATACCTGGTAGAAAAAGAGAAAGTACAACAAGCCATAGGAATAGGGAACCAAATTGAGTTAGGAACCATTTTGGATCAAAAACCACCTCCTGATCGGCAAATAAAAATTGGACAAACCATCAATTTATGGGTGTGGGGTAGCAAGGAGGAATATATACAAAAATTGAAGAAAGATTCGTTAGCTCAGTATGCCATTGGCTTAAACTATGAAAATTAGGAAACTCTTTATCATTATTATTCTGGGGTTTCTTTCCACTATAGCAGGTCCTATTGCATGGGCTCAATTCAAACTGATGCCGTTGGACCGATCGGAAACATTGCCGTCGAAAAACCGGTCCAGCCGGTTTCGGGTGCAGCAAGATACTACCGCCATTTCTTTACCTTTTTGGGACGATTTTTCCACTTCCTTTGGACTGCCTGATACAGCGTTATGGGTAAATAGTGAAAATGTAATAATCAATGGCACCATGGGAATTGATCCTCCAAGTATTATGGTGGCCACTTTCGATGGTTTTGACCTGTTCGGAAATCCCTACGATCCATTTGCCAGCGGTGCCGGACCTACCGATAAATTGACTTCCAGGAAGATCCGAATGGACAAAGTGGCACAAATTCAGCGCAGTACCGTTTATCTAAGCTTTTTCTGGCAAATTGAAGGAAGGGGAGAATTGCCGGATGCCGTGGATTTCCTACGCATACAGTTTAAAGACCAAGATGGCAACTGGTTGACCAAAAAGGTATTAAAAGGAGGCGGCACCCCCTCCAATGACACTTTTCAGCAAGAGCTGATCAGGGTGGATAGTATTAAATATTTTCATAATACATTTCAATTCCGTTTTCAAGCATTTGGCAATCAAACCGGCTCATTCGATACCTGGAATATTGACTATGTTTATCTCAATAAAAACCGAAGCCCCACTGACATTAACTACTTTGATCGAACCATCACCTCATTGCCCAGCTCTATTTTCAAACCATATACAATAATACCCATCAATCAATTCATAACCGATCCCTCAAAATTTCTGGGAACGGCTTCCGCCTACATATTTAATCTCGATGCCTCTCAAGAGCGTCAACCTATTTCATTTTCCACCTTTGTGATTGATCCATCCACCGGTAATGTGGTTGATCAGATGGATAATTTCAATAATCTTACTTTTACTACCGGTGGAAATGAGACCAACGCTTCTCTAAACGGACAGGAAAAGCGCATGATCCGTTCAGCCAATGTAGATGTCGCTAAAATCACCCAGTTGGTTGAATCAGTTATTGCCACCAGCCCTGATGATTCGGCTTTTGTGTTTTTGGAAACCAGGTTTATTCTTCATTCTTCCGACGGAAATCTGATCGATTCCATATTTATCAACAACCAAGGCCAGCAAGACACTTTGTTTTTCGAAGATATAGACCTAAAAGTAAATGATACCATTAGTTCACAAGTGTCTATTGGTGATTGTTATGCCTATGATGATGGTTCAGCTGAATTTGCGGTGGGTCTCAACCAACCAGGTGGCAAAATTGCCTACCAATTCATTCTAGATGAGCCGGATGTGATCACTCACCTGGACATTTCTTTTCCTAAGATTGCATCGAACCGCTCCCGGTCCATAAGAATATTTATTTTAAAGCATCTTACCAGTGACCCGGAAGATATTCTGTATCTGGATAACCAAACCATTAGCAGTCCGGAACCATCTGATATCGATTCGCTCAATCACTTCGAAAGATATCGAATAAATCCCACCTTGGTTTCGGATACCATTTACATTGGTTTTGAACAGCTGAGTACAAACAGATTGGGCATTGGATTCGACAAGAATACCAACACTTTTGACAAGGTTTATTTTAATGTATCCGGATCCTGGGAACAGGATGAAGGCCTGGAGGGAAGTTTGATGTTCCGACCACGTTTCGGGCCTAAAATAATAACTGCTACCCAGCCGCTGCTCAAAGTTGATCCCTCCCCTATTACTGTATTCCCCAATCCCAGTTCGGGTATTGTATATATTAAAGGACGATTTGACGGCTTGAAAATACTTGATTTATCGGGTCGGAAACTGCAATTTTCTATTGGCCAAAGTGAAATCGCTACATTGAATTTATCTCATTTTCAAAATGGTATCTATTTGGTTTATATTTACCTGGATAATGAAGTACAAGTTCAAAAACTTTTAATCAATCGATAAGGATGGAAGATATATACCCCGACCAGTTAAAACAAAGGTTAGAAAACCAGGAAAAGTTAAATATGGTGGATGTAAGGGAAGAGTGGGAAAATGAGGAAAACAACATAGGCGGTATTAATATCCCACTAGGATCCCTCCCCCACCGCCTGGATGAACTCGAACATCTCAAAGATCAGGAGTTGATTGTTTTCTGCAGGACCGGAAACCGCAGCGGAAATGCCAAAAAATATCTGGAAACCCAAGGCTTTAGCAAAGTAAGGAATCTAATGGAGGGCATAGTGGGATATATGGAGCTCTAATTCCACCATCTACTCCATTATAAAAGGCTGTGGGCTGAAGGAGCCTATGAATACAGCCAATGCTATCCAGCCTAAGATCTGTCGGTTGGTATCCAGGGGTTGATCATAGTGAGCCGGTGGGTGATATACTCCCAAAAAACGCCCGATCACAAAAGCAAATACCAGCCATCCTTGATACCCCTGAATAGTGGGATCAAAATAAGCCACCAGGTATTGCACCGCCAATATAGACACTGCCAATAATATGCGGTTTTTTAGGGTTGGGAACATAGAGTAAAAAGTCAATACCAAAAAAACCCCGTAAAACGGCAACTGCCAGGAAAGTTCGTCTAAGGAATCATATGGAGTGATGGTTCCCAGACCCGCATAAAACACCAATAATATAAACAGCAGGGAAGAAGCCATCCGGTGGTTGTTATAACCGATCAATCCGTACAGGATATGCCCCCCGTCTAGCTGTCCGATGGGCAACAAATTTAATGCTGTGAAAAATAATGCCAGAAATCCGGCAAATAACCAGGGGTAGTGAATCAGCTCGTATTTGTTAGGCACCAATTCCGGAGACGCCACATGACTTTCGAAGAACTGAAAGATCAGGTTTTTTCCTAAAGATAATATCGGCCGCTGGTTATCCAAGGGACGACCTTCAAGCATGGAGATGGTCCTGTAGGTGGGATCTATAAAGTCATTTTCATAAACATATTGATCATATTTCAACCCATACTGATAATATTCAGGGTGAATATCAAATATATACTCAGGTGGAGGCAAATGGGTGAAACCATAATACAACACCCCCAGGGCCACCACGAAACCGGCCAAGGGGCCGGCAATACCAATGTCAAAAAACTGAAGGCGGGAAGTAAGCCTATCCTTGATACGAATAAAGGCTCCCAGTGTGCCAAGGGAAGGCATGGGAGGCAGGCCCACTAAAGGAAGAAAACCAAACCACAAAGGCATAAAATAGGGCAAGGACACCCTGACTTTATGCCAGCGGGCGGTAAAATAGTGGCCAAATTCGTGGACGGTGAGGATACAAAGGAACGGGCCTGAGAAAGATATGGCAAACACAAAATCAGACCAGGCAAAATGAGTCTCCGGAATAAAAACATATTTGCCGCCTATCCATTCTGCACCGGCAAAAGTGGTGGTGATAAAAACCAGAAGGAACAATCCCGCATGGGTAAGGTGGGTCTTGGTTTTTTTAGGAATAGGCATGATCAAAAAGTTCAAAAAGTTTTCGGGGAGTGTCTATGTGCTCCGTCCCCCACCCCAATGTTTGGGCGGCATTTATGTTGGCCAGGGTATCGTCTAGAAACAATAAATCGGAGGGTTCAAGGCCATTTTTCAGGGTGATATGTTGATAGATCTCAGGGCTGGGTTTAGTCATTTGAAGTAGGTAAGAATAATAAACCTTATGAAATAACGATTCCAGCGGAGGATTGCCGTTCCGGATCAGTTGTTGATTGATCTGTTGGATGTGGAAAGGATTGGTGTTACTCAATACAAACAACTGGTATCGTTGTTTTAATGATTCCAACAGGTCTATCCGGTCCTGTGGTATATCCAGGATCAAGCTGCTCCAGGCCTTATCTATCTCCTCATCCGAGACACTATTAGGTAGAAAAGTTCGCAATCGATCCCTGAATTCAGGGTGGTTGTATTGGCCTATCTCATATTCATGGAACAAACCCAGGTTCTCGATCCTATTTTCCAAATCATCAATTTTCATGCCTCCCAATTGGGCAAAAGCCCGGATAGCTCTGTCCGGATCAATATCCACCAAAACCCCGCCTAAATCAAAAACTATATACTTGAAAGTGCCTTTAACCACCTGTATTTTACTTGTGTATTTTGGGGCAAATATGTAACATTGCAGCCTTAGTTTAAAATTAAGTTTCAAGTTTAAATTTCAAAGTTTGAGGTTGTTGTAACTTTAAACATTAAACCAGAAACTTTAAACTTTTAGGGGCCCATAGCTCAGCTGGTTAGAGCACCTGACTCATAATCAGGTGGCCGAAGGTTCGAGTCCTTCTGGGCCCACATTGATTATCAAGCACTTACGTTTAGTTTAACGTAGGTTCTTTTTTATTGTGCCTAACAAATGATTAATTAAGGAGTTTACAGGATGGTAGAAATTTGTAAAAGAATAAGGTATCTGATTTAACAGGCTAACTACCTAAAATGGCGGTAAATCGTCTGTTAACTTTTTTAGTTGTTTCCAAATTTCCTTTGCGGCCTTTTCATTCTCCTCCATTGCCTTTTTTGTCCGTAGGCGAATAAGGTCTACCCATTGTTCTTTGGGCAGTTGGTCACCTTCCGAGTTGGTGTTAGTTACTCCTGATTTCTTAGCTATTTTCATGGTCTTAATTTGTTAATTTTATTCACTTCTCCATTATTTTAATATTTAAAAAAGGGCCAGGGAAAGATAAAAGGAGGAAAGCATCGCCAAAGCAAACCCCCAAAAACCCTGGCCCAAGTTTTATTTTATATGCTTTAAGATAGAGGCGGTATTAACAACATATTTTTGCTCTAGTTGCTAACCCAATTGGGTGCATATT